>CAYUPV010000168.1:0-6653 GCA_964445885.1 uncultured Methylococcales bacterium | reverse complement strand
CAGGCCGCGTACGCCCTCAAACCACTCCCCTGCTCCCTGCGTGGTTCTTTCATGCGTCGGGGTGAAATGTTGATTTCATCAACGTTACCGTGAAAGATTTTGGTGTCACCATACTTTCGGTTTTCCCCACCTTTGAAAAGGGGGGATTTATTTGGCGGGAGTCACTGTAATCTTGGTCAGGTGGCCTGGTTCCCCCCGGAAAAGGTACCTGGGACGCGGAGTGCTGTTTCCACATGTCCGAGGGTGGGAATCAGGGCATCCACGTTCATGTGATGACGCGTTCGGGGGGGAAATGACAACGGAAGGTGCTGCCCCGTCCCACTTGGCTTTCGATCTCCAGGCGGCCGCCATGACGATTGAGCACATGCTTCACGATGGCAAGACCCAATCCCGTTCCGGTGGGGTTATTGCTGTCCGATCCGGGGATGCGGTAAAAACGTTCCGTCAGCCTGGGTAGATGTTCGGCGGGAATGCCGGTACCGGTATCGGTGACTTCCAGGCAACCTCCATCGCCATCCTCGTGCCAGCGCACGGAGATCGTACCCGTTTTCGGGGTATATTTGATCGCATTGACGATCAGATTGGTAAAGGCACTGCGTAGTTCCTGATCGTTGCCCATCAGTTTGGGGTATGAATCGATATCCATCTTTAAGATGGCATGATTCTCCTGAACATGAGTGGCTTCTTCACAGATGTCCTGTACCAGGGCTGTAATCTCCACAGGCCTTTGTCGGCTGGGATGTTCCTGGGTGGTTTCCAGACGACTCAGATACAGCAGATCATCGACCAGATACTGGAGGCGCAGGATCTGTTCGTCCATTCGCAGCAACATGGGTTGATACGGCGGTATCACGGCCTCGCTGCTGTCCGTCAGAGTCTCCAGATAGCCCTTGAGGACCGTCAAGGGGGTTCTCAGCTCATGGGATGCGTGGGCCACGAAATCGCGGCGTTGCCGTTCCAGCAGGTGAAGCTGGGTGACGTCCCGAGCCACCAGCAAGTAACGGTCCGTGGCATAGGAGACGATCCGGATTTCCAGACGGATACGTTCATTTTTCGGTGCTGTCATGGAGAGTGGCTGGTCAAACTGCCTTTTCTCGAGATATTCCACAAACTCCGGGGCACGAATCAAATTGTCGATCCGCAGGCCGATATCGCGCTTTCCCAGTCCCAAAAGGCGTGCCGCCGCTTTGTTGAACCATTCGATGATGAATTCCTGGCTCAGAACCACGGTAGCATCGGGGAGTGCCTCGGTAGCTTGCTGGAAACGCTTCAGTATTTTGGCCAGCCGGCGTTTGCGGCGTCGGTGGCGGCGTCTCATCAGGCGAAGGTGGTGGAAGATCTCGGACCAGATGCCGTTGCCATTGGGAAGTTCGTTTTGCTGATTGCGCAGCCAGGCAAGCAGATAAACACAGTAATACAGATGGCGGGCGAGATAGGCCAGCAGGAAAAGCATCAGGATAGCCGTGAGTTGTCCTTCGAGCCAACCGATGCACAGGGCGGCCACCAAGCCTCCCAAGAGAAAAGCGCCTTCTGAGCGCCAGGAGTGGGTCATCAATGGTGTTATGCTGAGAAGCGGTAACCAAAACCGCGAACGGTCTGGATCATAGCATCACGTCCGTAATCAGCCAATATTTTCCTTAAGCGGCGAATATGAACGTCCACAGTGCGTTCTTCGATGTAAGTGCTGCGCCCCCACACCCGATCAAGCAGCTGAGCGCGGCTGTAGACCTTGTCCGGGTGAGTGATAAAGAATTCCAGCAGCCGGTATTCGGTAGGACTGAGTTCCACTGGCTTTTGATCGATATGCACCCGGTGTTGTTCAGGGTCCAAAATGATTCCGTCGATTTCAATCAGTGCTGGTTTCTCTCCCTTGCCAAAGCGGCGTAGGATCGCATTGATTCTCGCGATCAGTTCACGTGGGGAGAAGGGCTTGGTGATATAGTCATCGGCACCGCTATCGAGTCCCGCGACTTTGTCTTCTTCCTCCCCACGGGCGGTCAGCAGAATGATGGGAATATCGCTGTAAGTGGCATCCTGGCGCAGCCTCCCTGCCCAATCGATACCGCTCATGCCTGGAAGCATCCAATCCAGCAATATCAGATCAGGCAGGTTGTTCGCCAACGCCTGAAGTGCGGTTTTGACATTGGAAGCTGTGCTGACCGTGAAACCGGCTTGTTCCAACACCAGTCTGAGCATTTCGCGAATGGGAGCCTCGTCCTCGACGACCAGAATATCGACTTTCGCCATGATGGATGATCTTGCTGCTGATTGCCAACCTGGATGGTATCCCTTTCAGGTTACTGAAATATGAAAAGGGTGCTTTGATTTTCTCAATGTATCAAACAATTGCCATTGCGTGGCGTCTTTTCCCTCCTGACAGACCAGCATTCGATTCGAGGACTGATCTACACTATGGGGTTGGTGATGCCGCCAGTACGGTGCACCAACCCCATGATTTCGATTAACGGTTCATCGGATGAATTCGGATTTCCACCCGTCGGTTTTGGGCTCGTCCCTCTGGTGTGTCGTTGGAAGCAATTGGCATGCTTTCACCCATTCCCCGGGCCACGATGCGGTTGGGGGCAACACCTTGTGCCACCAGATATTGGGCGACACTCTGGGCTCGCTGCTGGGACAGACGCAGATTGTATTCGGCACTCCCGGTGGAATCGGTATGCCCCGTGACTTCGATCAGGGTTTCCGGAAAGCCGTTCAATACCGTTGCAACCGCATTGAGCGTGGTGTAGAACTGAGGCGAGATATCCGATGAATCGGTCGCGAAAGTGATGTTTCCAGGCATGATCAGGCGCAGGTTGTCACCTTCCCGCGCCACTCTGACTCCGGTACCAGCCAGTTTCTGGCGCAGCAAGGCTTCCTGACGGTCCATGTAGGCTCCAACGCCCATCCCTGCCAGTGCTCCCACCCCGGCACCGATGGCAGCGCCGGTTCCCGGCTTGCCGGCAATGGCACCGCCGATAGCCCCCAGGGCGGCGCCGGTAGCAGCGCCGATACCTGTACCCGCGGCGGTTTTGCTCACTTGTTGCTCACCCGTATAGGGATTGGTGGTACACGCGGTGGCCAGGATGGTAACCGCGATCAGCGTGATGAATCTTCGCATGAGGATCTCCATGGTTGTGACAGAGGAATAGTGAACAGTCTAGCGTATCGGTTTGGATGTGAACAAAAGATGAATCCTGTTCATTGGAATTGGAGTTTAAATCATGCAAACCGTTCGTTAACTTTTTTCAGATTAGGTTAGAATCATAAGAATTTGGTCGGCGTTGGCCGAAGAAGACTTGATAACAAGGTATTGGGGTTTCTATCAGTGAGCAAAGATTTCATTTTTACTTCCGAATCGGTGTCCGAAGGCCATCCCGACAAGATCGCGGATCAGATTTCCGATGCAATGCTGGATGCGCTGCTGGCCCAGGATTCAGGCTCCCGGGTAGCTTGTGAAACCCTGGTCAAGACCGGTATGGTGCTTCTGGCCGGTGAAATCACCACCAATGCCTGGGTGGATACCGAGCAGTTGGTACGGGAAGTGGTCAGGGACATCGGTTATGATGATCCGGCCATCGGTTTCGACTGGCAGAGCTGTGCGGTGTTGTCGGCTATCGGCAAGCAGTCACCCGACATCGCCATGGGGGTGGACGAATCAACAGAGAAGGAACAGGGCGCCGGCGACCAGGGCTTGATGTTCGGTTTCGCCTGTAACGAGACTGATGTGCTGATGCCAGCCCCTATCTACTATGCCCACGAGCTGGTCAAGCGCCAGGCCAAGATCCGTAAATCCAAGGTGTTGCCGTGGCTGCGTCCCGATGCCAAGAGCCAGGTCACTATCCGTTATGAGGATGGCCGGCCGGTCGCCGTAGATGCGGTGGTGTTGTCGACTCAGCACGCGCCTGACATCCCCCAGCAGGCCATTCATGAAGCGATTCTGGATGAGATCATCCTCAAAGTGATTCCACGCGAATGGCTCCACCGGGATACCAAATGTTATATCAACCCCACCGGCCAGTTCGTGATCGGGGGGCCGGTCGGTGACTGTGGACTGACAGGACGCAAGATCATTGTCGACACCTATGGGGGCATGGCCCGCCACGGTGGCGGTTGTTTCAGCGGTAAGGATCCCACCAAGGTGGACCGTTCCGCCGCCTACATGGGCCGTTACGTTGCCAAGAACATCGTGGCTGCGGGCCTGGCCGAGCGCTGTGAGATCCAGGTCTCCTATGCCATTGGCGTGGCTGAGCCAACTTCGATCACCATTGAGACCTTCGGTACCGGTAAGGTCGCCGAATCCAGAATGGTCGAGATCGTGCGAGAGCATTTCGATCTGCGTCCCCGGGGCCTGATTCAGGCACTGGATCTGCTACGCCCCATCTACAGGAAGTCTGCCGCCTATGGCCATTTTGGCCGGAGTGAACCAGAATTCACCTGGGAACGCACCGACAAGGCCGATGCCCTGCGGGAAGCCGCAGGCCTGCCACCACGCTCCTGAGTGTCGAATCAATCAACGAATACAGGAATCCGAAGATGACCCAACCCGTCACCAACCTGCAACCCGATTACAAGGTGGCCGATATCTCCCTCGCCGACTGGGGGCGTAAGGAGATCCAAATCGCCGAGACTGAAATGCCGGGGCTGATGGCCCTGCGCGAAGAATATAGTGCCCGGCAACCCTTGAAAGGCGCTCGCATCGCCGGCTGTCTCCACATGACCATCCAAACCGCGGTATTGATCGAGACCCTGACAGCACTGGGGGCAGAAGTGCGCTGGTCCTCCTGCAATATTTTCTCCACCCAGGATCATGCCGCCGCAGCCATTGCCGCATCCGGAGTGCCGGTATTTGCCTGGAAAAGGGAGAGCGAAGAGGAATACTGGTGGTGTGTCGATCAGACTATCTTTGGTCCCGAAGACTGGCGTCCCAACATGCTGCTCGACGATGGGGGGGACCTTACCCAGGTGATGCATGACAAGTATCCGGAGCTGCTGGCAGATGTCCGTGGAGTTTCGGAGGAAACCACCACCGGGGTGCATCGTCTGTATGAGATGATGAAAGAAGGAACACTGAAGTGCCCGGCATTCAACGTCAACGATTCGGTGACCAAATCCAAGTTCGACAATCTGTACGGTTGCCGTGAGTCACTGCTGGACGGCATCAAGCGGGCCACCGACGTGATGATTGCCGGCAAGATTGCAGTGGTGCTCGGGCATGGGGACGTAGGTAAGGGATGTGCCCAGTCTCTGCGCGGTCAGGGAGCCACGGTATGGGTGACCGAAATCGATCCCATCTGCGCCCTGCAGGCGATGATGGAAGGCTACCGGGTGGTGACCATGGAAGAGGCGGCACCCATCGCCGACATCTTCGTAACTGCGACTGGCAATTACCACGTCATCAATCACGATCACATGGCAGCGATGAAGAACAACGCCATCGTCTGCAATATCGGTCACTTCGACAACGAGATCGATGTGGCTTCGCTACGCCAATACCAGTGGGAAAACATCAAGCCCCAGGTGGACCACGTGATCTTCCCCGACGGCAAAAGGCTCATCCTGCTGGCAGAGGGGCGGCTGGTGAATCTGGGTTGCGCCACGGGTCATCCGAGCTTCGTCATGTCCAACTCGTTCAGTAACCAGGTATTGGCGCAGATCGAGCTGTGGACGAATCACGAAAAATACGAAAACAAGGTCTACGTTCTGCCCAAGCATCTCGATGAAAAGGTGGCGCGGTTGCACCTGGAAAAACTGGGTGCCAGGCTCACTCACCTCACCGAGGCCCAGTCGGCTTACATCGGAGTGCCGGTCGAGGGCCCCTACAAGCCAGAGCATTATCGTTATTGATGTATATTGATCTCACCGCAGAGATACAGAAGTGAACAATAGTTTTGCGTTTTCCCCGTCTCTCTGCGATGAAATTCAGGAAATGATATGAATCGTTCCCCAGGTCTCAGCTTCGAGTTTTTTCCGCCACGTTCGGAGAAAATGGCCGCCCAGCTGCGCGAAACCTATTGCAGACTGGCGGAACTTCGTCCCGATTATTTCTCGGTTACCTATGGCGCCGGTGGCACGACTCGTGACAAGACCTTCGAGACGGTGCTGGAGATTCACCGTGAGACCGGCATCGAAGCGGCGCCCCATCTTTCCTGTATCGGTTCGACCGAGCAGGAGATCCGCCAGATCCTGTGCAGTTACCACGAACATGGCATCCGACGAATCGTCGCGTTGCGGGGGGATCTGCCTTCCGGAATGCATGCCGACGGCGATTTCCATTATGCCAATGAGCTGGTCGCGTTTATTCGCGAGGTGACCGGGCAGGAATTTCACATCGAGGTGGCGGCCTATCCGGAGACCCATCCCCAGGCGCCCAGTTACCCCGCAGATCTTCGCAACTTTAAACGCAAGGTGGAGGCCGGGGTCAATGGTGCCGTGACCCAACTAAATCTGAAAGTTTAGCACCTCTCTTCCCTGCCTGCAAACCTCCGGATATCACCAATTCTGCCAGATAGGTATCATAAACATGTGTGATATTAATCCCACAGTGATATCTTAAAAACTTCGTATCAAATTTCAGGCTATGCCCTACTACTAAATTTCTTTCAAGAACAGGTTTTAATTTCTGTATGCCTGTAGCATCCTGAATTAAGATAGGT
>CAYUPV010000167.1:0-6697 GCA_964445885.1 uncultured Methylococcales bacterium | reverse complement strand
GTGGTTCTTTCATGCATCGGGGTGAAAAAGGGTTTCATGATCGTTACCGTGAAAGTTTGGGTGGGTGCCGGGGGTGTCGGACGCTGTGAATACTTTTTTGCTGCGCTTTCCTGCTTCGCACGAAAGTCCCGCCGCCATGGCCTCCTTGCCTTGGCGCTCGCGCGGCTGCGAAAGTCACCCGGACTTTCTTTCGTCCAGCCCGCTCCCTATATGTTTGATCGTTTCCGTCCAGGGCGCGAACACCTTTCAACCAATCCCCGGACACCCTCGGGATATCTTCCATTTTCTGAGGTTATGGCAGTGCCCTTCATGTGTTATCGTGAAACATTACGGTTGGGAGCAGGTTGCCAGCCTTCCCAGACTTGGAGATCCTGTTGCCGGGGTGAGATGAAGTTTTATGATCGATACGGTGAATGTATAGGAATGGCTTCATTAGACCAGAGGAGATCCTAAACAGGATACCTGGAGCAAAGAGATGGGTCATGTTCACCCATTGCCACCTATTCTCCAATATATGTAAGATTAAGATTCTGTTGTTAATAACCCATGAGTTGAGAAACCAACTTCTGTATCAAAAAGAGGGATGGGAACTGACCCCATTGTGGTGACATGAGCTCGATCCCACTCTGCCCCCTGCCTTCCTGGAGCAGAGTCGCTCTCAACTGCCGGATGATATCTTCAATGACTCGACCTGCGCCCCCATCAGATACTGCATTGCATCATGGAGGGCAATCATGAACAAGAAAGAAACCTATGATTCGGGCAGGGAGTCCAGCATTGTCTCCAAATTCCATCCGCCCAGATTGGGCAAGGTGATTCACAGGCAAAGATTGTTCAATCTGCTCCGCAAGGCCAGTCATCACCCCTTCATTTGGATCGGCGCGCCTGCAGGCTATGGCAAGACCACGTTGGTCGCCAGTTTCTTCGAGAAAGACGAAGTACCTCATCTCTGGTATCGCATCAATGCAGATGACGAAAACCCAGTCGAGTTCCTTAATCTTCTGCTCTCATGTGCCAAATACCATTTCCCCAAGGAGTGTGGCGAAATCCCCTCCTTGAGCACCCCACTCCCCATAGACAGCCAACATTTCCTCTCCCGCTTGTTGGCGGCATTGCCGAAACCACTCATGATCGTGCTCGATCAATTCAGCAGTCTTTCCGACGATGCCAAGGTGCATACACTGCTGTCTCACATAAGTGAACTCATTCCCGTGGGGATCAATCTGGTCTTCATCAGCAACCATACCCCTCCTCCGGCCTATGCCCGTGCCCTGGCGAATCAATGCCTGGTCCAGCTGACCGCTGAAGAGCTTCGCTTGACTTATAATGAAACCGCCAGGCTTGTTCGCCTTCATGTCGGTGGATCCTCCGGCCCCGCTTCGATCCAGGAAATTCATTCGCAGGGTCAGGGATGGGCAGCCGGCGTGATTCTAATGTTGAAGTCCGGAGTACATACCCATAAACTCCAGGCTCCCTCTATGAGTGGGGAAAACCTGGAGGCCCTTTTCGATTATTTCGCCCACGAAGTCTTCAACCAGCTTGACCCCGTCAACCGCTCCCTGCTGCTCCACGCCTCGACTCTGGAGCATATCAAACCTCCAGCCCTGGCCCTTATCGCCGAGGAACCCCGGGCGGCGAATCTATTGAAAGCATTGGAAAGAAAGGGTTGTTTTCTGCGCAGAAACAGCCTGGGCGATAATTATCAACTGCATCCCCTGTTTCGGCGTTTTCTCTTCAGTCTCGCCCAAAAGACCCTGACAGCCGACCAATGGCAGGAAATCCACCGCCGAGCAGCGCAATACTACGTTTCAGAAGGTTCGATGAGTTCAGCCTTGGAATGTTTGTGGGAAGCGGGGGAGTACGAACAGGCCCTGCAATTGATCAACAACCAGGCAACCTACTTCAGTGCCGGCAACCATTGCAAACTATTGCAAAACCAGTTGACGAAGTTTCCTTCGCATTGGCAACAAACCTCCCCATGTCTCGCCTATTGGCAAGCTCTCAGCCAAAGACACGAACAACCAGCCACCGCCTTGGACCATCTGGAAAGAGCATTCCATCTCCATAAGCAAATGGCCGATCACACAGGTACCGCCCGCAGCTGCACTGCGGCCATCGATACCATAATGCAACATCTGGGGATGTTGGAGTGGTTGCCCCTATGGCTGGAACGACTGCACCAAATCATTGATTCCAACGAGGATATTTCAGAAGAACTCGAGGCTGAAATCCATCTAAACTTGTTCCAGGGATATTTGTTCCATAACCCGGACGTACCCGATTTTCCGGCTTGGGCAATGAAACTGGATCGATTGCTGCATGACTCCCATTTCACTCACCTGTGGTGCCAGATCTGCCAGGTTTTCCTGTTATATGATTATTGGAGGGGACACTTTGCACAGGCGAACATCTGGTTGGAACGCCTGCAAATGATGTGCAGCGAGGCAGGCAATCCACCGGCTCTCGAAATCCTCTGCCACAGCTTCAGCGCCACCCTGTCCTGGCACCACCACCTGAACGTTACGGATACGCTGGCACATATCGAGAAAGGGCTGACCACCATCGAAGACAACAGTTTGAAGTGGCCTAAAGCTGCCCTTTATTCCAATCTGACATCTGCCCATCTGAGCCAGGGGCAGCTGAAAGAGGCACGTGAGGCGCTCGAGACCTACAGAACTTTCGTCCGTCCAGACAATCACCTGGACTTGTTTCTCCTCCACCACCAGGCCACCCTGATTGCCTTGTTGGGAAAAGATCTGGAGGCCGCCTTGGCCCATGTGCAGGAAACCGTGCATCTAGGCTTGAAAAGCGGCATCGTCTTTCATCGCGGAATCGCCTGCCTGGATACCACCCGGGTGGCTCTGGCACTCGACAACCTCGATTCCGCGGAAAAGTCGCTGCAGCAAGCTGAAACGGTGGCCCGGATCATGGGAAGCGATCTGCTTGCGTACGAAAGTTCATTGCTCCGCACTGGTCTCCATTTCAAACGGCGAGAAATGGATCATTTTCGACAATCTCTACACCACACCCTGAAATTAGGCAACAGGCATGGCTTCCTCACATTCATGCTGTGGGAACCGGACTGCATGACCAAACTGTTCTTCGAAGCCTTGGAAATGAACCTGGAAAGCGATTTTGTACAGCGGATCATTCACGCCCACAAACTTGTCCCACCAGCAAAAACCGTGGTTGCGGAATGCTGGCCTTGGCAGATCCGCATCCATACGTTAGGTCAATTCATCCTCGAAAGCAAAGGAAGGGTCCTGTCAAAAGGATTGGGCTCCAAACCCGTCAGCCTGCTCAAGGCATTGATTCTGTGCGGCTCCCAGAATGTCAACGTCACACACCTGGAAGAAATTTTATGGCCAGATGCCGACGGCGACGCGGCCCACGACTCATTCAAGGTCACCCTGCGGCGTCTGCGAAAACTGCTGCAACTTCCGGAAGCCCTGATACTCAAACACAACCACCTCAGTCTGAACCCGAAAATTTGCTGGACCGACGTCGATACCTTCAGAAATCTGCTTCAACAGGCCAAACAGAGTGACGGCGAAGAACGAATCACCCTGCTGAAAAAGGCCTTCGACCTCTACCAGGGCCCTTTCCTCGACCAGGACGACAGGCTCCCAGCCACAAAGATGCGGGAATCCCTCTTCAACCCATACCAGCAACTGACCCTGGAATTGGGATCCCATTACGAAGAAACGGAACCCGATCGCGCCATCCAGCTGTACGAAAAGTCACTGGATGTCCATGACTCCATGGAGATTATCTACCAACATCTCATCACCTGCCATCTGAAATCCGGCCACCAGGGTGAAGCCCTGGCTACTTATCAACGCTGTTGCCGAAGCCTGCAACAATCGGGGCTTCAGCCATCCAAGCATACCCACCTGCTTGTAGAAGACAAGCCATAATTACGTTTATGAACGTGTTTTGACTGTGGAGGAGAGCCTGGAATCGGACCGCAGTCAAGTGCAGAATTCCGCAACCGCCTCTCCGCTGTTGCCAGAACGTTGATTCTCACTACCTTCTGTCCCCGATTTGTCCCCCGGTAAAGGTTAGAGTTGGCAACCGTGGCCTGACTCCTTGAAAGGCCCAACCACACTTAAAATTACCAAGGAGAAAACATAATGAAAAAGAACAGAAGAATTTTTGCGACTGTGTTTGCAAGCCTGACGAGCTTGGCCTTCATTCCTGCTTTGGCTCAAAGCAATGAGATAGCAACTTGCAAAGACGTACTGAATGCCATCAATGCCAATACAACGCTCCCCGACAAGCCGTTTCACTCTGTATATCACGCCCTGAAGGCGGCTGCTGATATTGCCATAGTAGATGTCAAGGGTGCAGGTATAGGTCTTCAAAGAGACATGTGGGCCACCATCAACGACCGTGACGGTAGAATCTGTGCCGTTGTCTTTACCGGAGAAAACCGTGGTTCTCAATGGCCGGGCAGCCGAAACATTTCGGCTGAAAAAGCTTATACAGCCAACGCCTACAGCTTGCCGGACCTTGCTGTCTCCACTGCCAATCTCTTCTCTGCAAATCTACCAGGAAAAGTTAATGATGGTGGAGCAAATATCGGCGGGTTCATGGGTCTACAATTTTCTAATTTGATGAATCCTGAAGTTGCCTATTCTAAAAATAAAACCAAAAAATATGGGACAAAAAAAGACCCGATGGTAGGGAAAATTCTCGGCGGACATATTATTTTCGGCGGCGGATTCGGGTTGTATTCTGATTCCAATACCATTGTTGGGGGGCTCGGGGCCAGCGGCGACACGGCATGTTATGATAATTCTTTTGCATGGATTATTCGTGATCAGTTGGGGCTCGATCATGCTCCAAACCCTGATAACCTCATTTATGATGATGGCCCGGGCGGTAATAACAATGGGGTCTTAGACGGATTTGAACATGTCGACTGCGGTTTCGGGGAGAAGACTTTTGTAAATGACCTTCCAACCAATTACCCATTAAATTAATAACAAACCAGTTTTGGTTAATCGCCTACCGCAAAGGTGGACTCTGAAGTGTCCACCTTTGCTTTATACATGTTGAAAAACACAACTCGATAATTTGACTTTCAGGTGGACCCAGAAGACCCCTGAGATACTTGCATTTTCAAGCGGCTACCCATTCCAGTTGAATCCGCGGCCTGTTTGCTTCTCAATTTGATATGAAAACTGATCGACATTTGTTTTTTTCTGGCTGCATATGGTTTGTTTTCGTTCTATGCCAGGCATGTACTCATGAGCCGGCTCATTTCAAAGAGTCGGCCGAAGCGGTGTGCGCCATGCCCAACGACCCTGGAGCCGGAACTCTTCCCACCCGTCTCAAGTTAGCTGCCAGAATGGATGAAGAAGGTGATCGACAATTTCTTGCCAAACGCTATAACATCGCCGAAGTTTGTTATAAAAACGCGCTTACACTCCGCCAGACATCACCAGGTGGATTACATATTTCAATGGTCGACAGCTTCTACCGGTTGGCGACTTTGCACGAAGTCAGGGAAGACTATAAGGACGCCATCCTCCTGTACAGGCGGGCAATCAATCTTCTCGGACGCGCAAGCCAACCCCAGCCTCATAGAATGCAAGCCTTTCAATGTTATCTTGCAGCAATCCAACATCATGGAAGCACCCAGAGTTCGCTTGAAAATGTGCAAAATAGTCTTATGTTATACAGACGAGTTTACGGATCGCAAAATGCTTTTGTCGGCGCAACGTATCACACCTTGGCCAAGCAGTACTTGATAAATAAGAATTATTTGGAATCCGAGAAGGCTTTTAACCAAGCAAAGAGAATTATTAAGCAATATTGCGGAAAAAACCATCTATATTATATGGTCGTACTGAAAGACTTTGCAAAACTCTTGCAAATTACAAATCGACAAAAGCAAGCCGCCCAACTTGAAAAGCAGGCTGAATCAATCAGAAGCCGGTTTCCCATGAAACAACATACCAAACTCTACAATTAATAACCCCTAAGGGACCCAAAGGTATGCGCCCAGTCTGTTTATCCCCGGGGGTGGAATTTTTCGTGCAGAGCTTTCAGTCTCTCCTGCGCCACATGGGTGTAGATCTGGGTGGTGGAAAGACTGCTGTGGCCCAACAGCATCTGGACGACGCGCAGATCGGCCCCGTGATTGATGAGATGGGTGGCAAAGGCATGGCGCACCGTGTGGGGTGACAGGGGTTTGGTGATTCCCGCCTGAGCCGCATAACGCTTGATCAGATACCAGAATGCCTGGCGGGTCATGGCCCCGCCGCGGCGGGTCACGAACAGTGAATCCGAGCGGTGATTTCCGAGCAGTTCCGCCCGGGCGGATGTCAGATACCGGTCAAGCCACAGAATCGATTCCTCTCCCAACGGCACCAGCCGTTCCTTGTTGCCCTTGCCAAACAGGCGCACCAGGCCACGCATCTGATCCCACTGATCGAAACGCAGGGCCACCAGTTCGGAAACCCGAAGGCCCGTGGCATACAACACTTCCAGCATACAACGGTCGCGAAGCCCCAATGCCTGACCGGTATCGGGCGCCTCCAACAGGGCATCGACATCGGCCTCGCTCAGGGAGTCAGGGAGTGGCCGCCCCAGATAGGGCGATTCGATACCCGCGCAGGGATCCACATCGATCAACCGCTCGCGCATCAGATAAGTGTAGAATTTCCGCAGACTGGACAACACTCTGGCA
>CAYUPV010000166.1:0-6742 GCA_964445885.1 uncultured Methylococcales bacterium | reverse complement strand
GGGGGAGGTGGAGGCCGAACAGGTGGCGAGGGTGTCCACCGGTCTGGTCGAACTGGATCGGGTCCTGGGCGGCGGGTTGGTAAAAGGCTCGGCGGTCTTGATCGGCGGCGATCCCGGGATCGGCAAATCCACCCTGCTGCTCCAGGCCACCGCAGTCCTCAGTCACCATGCGGGCACCCTATATGTGACCGGAGAAGAATCGGTGGAGCAGATCGGCCTGCGGGCCCAGCGCATAAGTGCCGACTGCAGCCGGATTCCGGTGCTGGCCGAGACTTCCCTGGAGCGGATCACCCAGACCATCGAAAAACATAAGCCCGAGGTGGTTGTGATCGATTCGGTGCAGACCGTCTATACCGAATTACTCAATTCCGCCCCCGGCTCGGTATCCCAGGTGCGTGAGTGCGCCGCCCGTCTGGTAAGGCTGGCCAAAGCGGGACAGACGGCGGTGTTCCTGGTCGGCCACGTGACCAAGGAAGGGGCACTGGCCGGCCCCCGGGTGCTGGAACACATGGTGGATACGGTACTGTATTTCGAGGGCGAGTCCGGCAGTCGATTCAGGGTGATCCGTGCGGTCAAAAACCGCTTCGGGGCCACCGGTGAGCTTGGCGTATTCGCCATGACCGAAGGGGGACTCAAAGAGGTCAAGAACCCTTCGGCGATCTTTCTTTCCCGTCAGATCGATGACACCGCCGGTAGTACCGTCTGCGTGATCCGGGAAGGCAGCCGGCCGCTGCTGATCGAGGTACAGGCCCTGGTCGACGACAGTCCTCTGGGCAATCCCCGCCGCATTACCGTGGGCATGGAACACAATCGTCTCGCCATGTTGTTGGCGGTCCTGCATCGACACGGCGGCGTCCCATTGGCTGGACAGGACGTGTTCATCAATATAGTCGGCGGTGTACGCCTGGCCGAGACCGCGGGCGATCTGGCGGTGGTAGCGGCGGTGCTGTCCAGCCTGCGCAACCACCCCATCCCCAGGGACTGGGTGATCTTCGGTGAGATCGGCCTGACCGGCGAGGTGCGTCCCGTGCCCCACGGGGAGGAGCGCTTGCGCGAAGCCGCCAAACACGGTTTCACACGCGCCATCGTTCCCTACGCCAATGCCCCGAGACAACCGATAGAGGCCATGGAGGTCGTGCCCGTGAAAACCTTGCAGGAAGCACTGGAAACACTTTAGCAACGGAATTACCTCCCCAGCGCATCGTCCCCGCCCCGTCTATACTTTACTAGATAATAACCATTGAAAGTGACAGGTATCAGTCATATGTCGCCCCCTGTCAGGAGTCCCAACATGCCCCGCAACTTGTTGATAGTTGACGATGAACCCCATGTGGTTCGTAGCCTGTATGCGCTGTTGCGTCATTGCCCATATAACATTCTTACAGTCACCGATGCGGTGGACGGTTTGAAAATGATGAGATGCCATGAGATCGGGGTCGTCATCTCAGACTTCAGAATGCCTGGCATGAACGGGGCTGAATTTCTTGCCGAGGTTTGTCGATGCTCGCCCCACACTTATCGGATCTTGCTCACCGGTCAAGCGGATTTCGAATCCATGATGGCAGCCGTCAATGCCGGCGCCGTCCATAAATTTTTACTGAAACCCTGGGATTCCAAAGAATTGCCACTGCTACTGGAGGAAGCCTTTCAACACTATGAACTGACCAGAGAAAACCATCGACTTACGTTGGAAATTCAAACAGTCAACACAAAGCTGCGGGAATTGAATGCCGCCTTGGCTGAACAAGTAACACAGAAATCACGAGAGCTAGATCGTGCACTTAATTTCGATGCAGTCACCCAACTGCCAAATCGGCTGTTGGCTCTGGATCGTCTCACTGAAATCCTTTCAAACTCCAGTAATCAGCAAATTGCCGTGATCATTCTGGACTTGGATGATTTCAAACTGGTCAATGACTGCTTGGGCCATCCACTGGGTAACAAAATATTACGCCTGGCTGCAGAGCGGTTAAGCCGACAAGTTCGGGGGGGAGAATTCGTCGCCCGGGTCGGCAATGACGAATTCTGTATGATATTGACAGGAGATGATGAGCAGAACTTTAGCTCACGGATCGAGGCAATCCTGACTCACCTCGAACACCCTGAGCAATTGACAGGCCAGCAGATCCTCCTGAAAGCCAGTGCCGGCATCGCTGTCTCACCTCGTCATGGGACACATGCTGAGATCTTGCTCCGTCGCGCCGATACATCCCTCAGATACGCCAAAAGGAACGGAGGTAATCCCTACCTCTTTTACCAATCGTCCTTCGATGAGGACGGGATCAGGCATCTGACGATGGCTGCCGAACTCGAACGTGCACTGCATCAAAATGAATTTACTCTGTATTTGCAACCCAAGGTCGATCTGGTCAGTGGCCGCATCATCGGTGCAGAGGCCCTGATCCGCTGGATGCACCCGGAACGGGGATTGATGGCACCGGGAGAGTTCATTCCTATTTTGGAGGAAACCAATCTGATCATTCCCGTGGGTGAATGGGTAATGGCTGAATCCTGCCGTATGATCAAACGACTGCAACGACAGGCACTCGAACTGCCTTTGGCCATCAATCTGTCGTTGAGGCAGCTGCAACAGGTGGGTCTGGTCGACACCATTCATGGTTTGGTAGGACTGCATGGCTTGATACAAGAAGCGTTTCCCCAACTTGAAATCACGGAAAGTGTATTGATGCATGAAGGGGAACAGGGACTGTCGGCACTTCGGCGCCTTCATGACCAATTAGGCTTCAAATTGGCTCTGGACGATTTCGGCACCGGTTATTCCTCACTCGCGTACCTGACGAGTTTTCCCATCGACTACCTCAAGATCGACCGTACGTTTGTCCAGAAAATAGGCGTGAACGCTATCGATGAAGCCATCATCCATACGATCACCAATCTGGCCCGCCATCTGAACCTCCAGGTCATCGCCGAGGGAGTGGAAACCCCTCCCCAACTGGAATTTCTACGCCATGCTGGTTGCCATCAAGTCCAAGGGTATCTTCTTAGCCCTCCCCTGCCGGAGCAGGACTTCATCAGCTTGTTAAAGACCTGGGACCCGGGAGGGTGGAGGCATGACCAGAAGATCGTCGCAGCAACTGGCAGATAAGGTCACCCATGACATGGCCGATGGTTGTCTACCAAGGAACTTCATCTAGACTTTAGACATACGACAATTGTTCAGTTTTTTGAGGAGCGTTCCCATGGTTCACTCTCCCGCCCCCCGGTCTCATACCCCTTCCATGCTGGACAAGTATGTTTCAGCCTTCGAGCTCGCACCTTCTGGCATGTTCATCCTTGATATCGACGGAAGGTTCCTCGCTGTCAATGACAAGATGGCCAACATCTTCGGCTATTCACGCGAAGAAATGATCGGGCATTCCATAGACAGGGTGCTCCCAGAGCGATATCGGAAGAAATATTTGCGTCAACGTAATTTCCTGGAGCACTTGCAGCGCCACCAACTTTCGGGGGTTAAACGAGTATTTTATGGTGTACGCCAAGATGGTTCTGAGTTCCCAATCGGGGTGTCGCTCTCTGCTTATCAGGTGCAGAACAGGACGTTCGTCATCGGAGTGATCGCTGATATCACCCAAAACCGCAGATTTTTGAACCAACACAGGGGGCTCAGTCAGCATTTCAAACAACTGCTCGACTCCAGTGCCACCATCATCTATATCGTCGACCTCAGTGTTTATCAGGAAACTTACATTAGCGGGAATGTCAGCAGACTTCTGGGCTATTCCAGTCAGGAAGTTCTGGGCGAGAAGAATTTCTGGTACCGGCATCTCCATCCCGAAGACCGTAGCAAAGTTGTGAAATCATTCCACAAACAACTCGAATCCGGCGAGGGGGTGCTCGAGTACCGTTTCCGGCAGGTCAATGGGGATTATGTATGGATCTATGACAACTTTCGGGTGATCCGTTATAGCGATGGGAAACCCACCGAGATGCAGGGATCATGGACCGATATCTCCATCAGAAAAACCATTGAGCAGCAGCGAGACCGGATTGAAAGTGAGCTGCGTTTGGCACAGAAACTCGAAACCATCGGCCAATTAGCCTCGGGCATCGCCCACGAGATCAATACCCCGATTCAGTTTGTGGGAGACAGTCTCTATTTTCTGCAAACCGCTTTCGAGGATTACCAAAACCTGCTCGGTCAATACCGGACAGCCCTGACCAGGTTTTCCGCCAGCCCCCTCCATGATCAGGTCCTGGCCGAATTACGCACGGCTGAGGAAGAGTCCGATCTGGCGTACCTGGAAGAGGAAGCGCCTCAGGCTTTTACCAGGGTTTTCGAAGGCATCGAGCGGGTGACCAACATCGTCCGTGCGATGAAAGAGTTTGGTCATAACGATCAGCGGGAGAAAAGCCCGGTCGATTTAAATAAAGCGTTGCAGAACACCCTGACCGTGGCCCGCAACGAATATAAATACGTGGCTGAAGTCAAGGCTGAATTCGGCGAGATTCCTACGGTGGAGTGTCTCGCAGGCGACATTAATCAGGTGTTCCTCAATCTTATTGTCAACGCCGCCCATGCCATCGAAGAGGTTGTCGAAACTCAAGGGGGGAAGGGGGAAATCTCCATCCGCACTTTCCAGCAGGGGGAAGACGTGATCATCGAGATCCAGGACACCGGCACCGGGATTCCAGCGGAAATTGCCCAACGGGTTTTCGACCCCTTTTTCACCACCAAGGAAATCGGCAAGGGCACAGGACAAGGACTGGCGATCGCCCGTCACATCGTGATAGACAAGCACGGCGGTTCACTGACTTTCGACAGCCAGCCGGGGATTGGAACAACTTTCAGCATCCGTTTACCCATCTGTGCCAGCCAGCAGACCGAGGAGATTCAGCGTGAAGAAGATTCTGTTTGTGGATGACGAACCGGAGATCCTCTCCGGCTTAAGGAATCTTCTCCGCCGCCGACGCCGCCAGTGGCAGATGAGCTTTGCCTTGGGCGGTGCCGAGGCTCTGTCACGCTTGGCAGAGGATCGTTTCGACGTGGTGGTCAGCGATATGATGATGCCGCAGATCGATGGTGTCGCCGTTCTCACCGAGGTACAAAAACGCCATCCCGACACGACCCGAATCGTTCTGTCCGGTTATTCAGATCAGAACACGGCCCTCAGGGCTACCACTGTGGCTCATCAGTTTCTCAGCAAACCCTGTGATGCCGACACCCTGGCGAACGTGATCCAACGTGCGTGCGACCTTCAGGATCTGGTCGGTGATGAGGCGATCCGTAAAATCGTCGGTCAAATCGATAAATTGCCAGTTCTGCCCCGTATATATAGTGAACTGACCCATGCGCTGTCACAGGGAGGTGCCAGTTCCAAACAAGTGGCCACGATCCTGCAGCAGGATATGGCGGTGTGTGCAAAACTATTGCAGATGGTCAATTCCTCGTTTTTCCGCTTGGCCCGTAAAGTCACCTCCATAGAGGAGGCCGTTACCTATCTGGGCACCGAAACCGTCAGAAGCTTGACTTTGGCTGCTAAAATTTTCGATGCTTCCCTCACAAATATCGAGATCAAGGGCTTGTCCGTTCAAGCCCTCCAAGAACACGCCCTTCATATTGCCAACCTCTGCAAACGCATCGCTCCCAGAGGCAAAGAAGAGGTCGCGTTCACTGCCGCCCTGTTGCATGATATCGGCACCCTCATCCTGGCGGTCGGAATGCCCAAGCAACTGGAAGAAGCCATCAGCCGGGCCCGTCACGAAACACAACCCCTTTACCAGGTTGAATACGAGCTTTTCGGCACCAGTCACGCGGAAGTCGGAGCTTATCTGCTCGGCCTTTGGGGGTTACCTTATCCGGTGGTGGAAGCCGTTGCTCATCACCACCTGCCGCAGCGGGTTCCACAACAGGAATACGATCTTCTGGCTGCCGTTTACACCGCCGGCGTACTGGCCCAGGAAACGTTGCCCAATTGCCCGTTATGCAGTGACAGTGGGCCAGTGGGTGAGGATCAGAGCTATTGGAAAAATCTAAACGTAGATAAGCAGTTGGAAACCTGGCGTGAGATGGCCCGCCAACAAGCAGAAACCCAAGGAGATAAATGACATGGCACGTCCAATCCGCCTCCGGATATTGTGCGTTGATGATGAGCCCCAGGTGCTCAAGTCCATGACTCTGCATCTGCGCAGGCACTACGAGGTGCTGACAGCCACCAGTGGCGCCGAAGGACTGGCAGTCTTGGAAAGCACCAAAAACATCGCCGTGGTTCTGTCGGACATGCGCATGCCGGAGATGGACGGTGCTGCTTTCCTGAGCCGGGTACAACAACTTTCTCCGGACACGGTGCGCATGCTATTGACGGGAGAAACCAACATCGAGTTGGCCTCCAAGGCCGTGAACGAAGGACAGATTTTCCGTTTCCTGACCAAGCCGTGCCCACCGGATCGTCTGCTCCATGCATTCAAAGCAGCCATGGAGCATCATCGCTTAATCACTGCAGAAAAGGAACTGCTACAAAAAACGTTGCTTGGCAGTATTCGCTCCCTGGTCGACGTTCTGGCAATTATCAATCCAGTAGCTTTCAGCCGTGCACGCCAAATCAGGGATTACGTGCTGGAATTGGCCAGAGCGGCGGGCATGACCCAGCGATGGCAGGTGGAAGCGGCAGCATTGTTGTCCCAGATAGGATACATTTCCCTGCCAGTCGAAACAGTGGACAAGATTTATCTTGGAGATCGGTTGAGCTGGGAGGAAGAAACTTTAGTTGCCGGTGCGCCCAAA
>CAYUPV010000165.1:0-6820 GCA_964445885.1 uncultured Methylococcales bacterium | reverse complement strand
CCCGGGTTCCCCAACTTCAGTCCGACAATTTCACAGCCGCTATCGTCCTCCAGAAACCAGTAGACGGAACCAATGAATCCGTATAGCATCCAGACGATCATGGCATTGATGTGAACCATCCGGTTGACATTGAAATCGAGTACCCCATGCAGGAACTCAGGACGCAGGTACTGCAGCCCGGCCAGCAGACCAAAAACAAGCTGGGCAAAGAACAGGATCACCGCGACGATGAAATACTTGACCGCCAGTTTCTGGCCGCCATTCAAATAATGACTATCCAATGGTCTGCTCATGTCAGTGTGCCTCCCCTGTTTTGAAATTGTATGGAAATCCATTGGTGTCGATACTCGACATCCATTTCAAAAAAGCAATGATTCCCTCGGCCTCTGCTTCGGTAATACCTAAATTAGGCATCTTTCGTCCTGTCCCGTAGGTCCTGGCATTGCCCTCGGGATCCAGCAGAAACATCTTCATCAACATGGGCCGGACTTCTTCAGACCCCCAGGCAGGATCCAGCCATGCCTTGGTCAGATCCGGGGCATAATAGGCGCCATTGCCCAGCAGGGTATGACAATTCATGCAGTTTTTTCCCTGAATCGTCTTCTTGCCCAGCGTAACCAGCCGCTCTGCTTCCTCTTCATTAACGATCTTACCAAATAGTGGCGCCTCCGCACCTATCACCGGCATGAAATGGTGTTTGCCCTCATCGTATTGATAGTCGATATGCTTGTTGATAACGGTATAAACAGGCACCCGTGACTGTCCCGCAGTCATTTTGCTCATGGAATCGAATGTCAGAATGATCAGCAGCAGGAATGAACCTGCTGTCACCCAGATAGCCATCTTTTTCCAGAAACTGGTGGAAGCCCAAAAAGGTATTCGTTCCATTTCTCCCCTCCTCAATCATCAAAGTCGACACTCGAAATAAAGCCTTCAGAATCACCTGAATATTTACTCCTGAACCACGCCGATTGTCGCCACCCATCGTGGTTACTGATTCCGGTTGCAAAACATTCACTAACCCCCTTGTTTTTTTCTTAATCGTGGGTCGCAACGCACAAGTGCCAGATCAGCACCGGCGCCAAGCCATACCCAATCAACAACATCCCCACCAAACTACTCCAAAAGCCATGCAGATTACCCAGAAAGGCCAACCAGAAAACCGCAGCAACCAACACGCCGTAAGCGAGCCCAGCCCAATACTGGAGAGATTTTTTACGGTACAGTTTGGAGAAGGAATATAACAGCGTGTAGCCCAAGGCAGCCAGAATCACCAGGGCTGCGGCGAAGAAAAAAAGAAAGAAGTGTTCCAAGGCGACAGGTTCGATCATATTCCCTCCATGCAAATGCAAAATATACCTGAACTTTCTCTGCATTGTATTGAGCTAGGCAAAAAAAGCAGACAAATAAGGATACGCAGCAACCACTCCCATCGCACCAGACATTCCCCTAAACAGCCTACCAAACCACATCCTGCAAGGATTGTAGCTCTGGAAACCGATTGATCGCTTTGCACCAGCCAACTACCCCTCGGATTATCAGATACATTATTACTATCAGTCACCTACGAGCACGCATAGATTCCGGCAAAGGATGCCTCCATCCCCTATACTGGAGAAACGGGCACAATGTCATCCCATCACATAAAAACCATAAACATCAACGACAAGAATTCCATTCCGTCGATCCCAACCTTCGATTGATTTCACAACACGCGATTTATGGACGCCAGCTTCTCAATCCTGTTGACGAAATATCTCCAGACCCCAGGATCATTGATCCTATTGCTCGGGATCATGGCCTTCATTGGCGTCTTGATAGGGATGAAGTGGGGGACAAACAAGTGTCACAACGAATGGAAGCGACAGATTGACAGCTATGGTTCCAGGCTCAACCGGTACCTCGATACCAGGTTTCCCAAGGATCGGTTCGATCACGGAGAACAAACAGAGGCAATGTTGCCGCTGACCGATGCCATCATTCATATGCAGCGAGCTTACCGTGACCGGGAAATCAGTTTGCTCAAGCAGATCAATTCCCTGCAATGGAAAAATCAGGTCATCACCAACCGATCACGCAAATACAGCCGCCACTTGCTTTGGCTGGTATCGCATGATCCTCTGACCGGCCTCATCAACCGCATCCGCTTGTTGAAGTTTATGGAAAGATTGATCAAGCGCGCGACGCCTTTTGCCGTCATTTTCATTGATCTGAACGAGTTTAGGAAAATCAATGAGCAATTCGGCCAGGCGGTGGGTGACTTGGTGCTGAAAGAGATCGCTCAAAGATTGCAGAAAAGCACAGACAAGAAGGGAGTCACCGCCCATCTCAACAGTGATGATTTTTCCATGATCACACAAATCGTGGATCATGACAGACTCTTCCCATTCCTGAACCACCTCATAGAAATCATCTCCCACCCCATTGATTTGGAGAATCATCGGGTGTCGGTATCACCTGCGGTCGGAGTGACTATATTCCCGGCAGACCAATCGGGTTCAGAAACCCTTCTCAGACACGCTGAGCAGGCAGCCTATCAGGCCAAACACAAGGCGCTCAAACTCTATCATCTGTTTGATGTGGAGGAGGAGGAACGATCAAGGAAATTCAAGCTCCGTTATCATGAGATTGAAACCGCGTTTATCAAAGGGGAATTTGAATTTCATTATCAGCCGAAGGTCAACATGTTGACCGGCGAGATTCTTGGCGCAGAAGCATTGATACGATGGAACTCTCCAGATCGGGGGATGATATCACCGGCTGAATTCATTCCGGTGATTGAAAATACCGATTTGATCCACAAAGTGGGCAGCTGGGTCATCACCAATGCGGTACTGTGCCTGAATGAATGGAAGCAATCAAAGCTGAACAATCTGATACTCAGTATCAATATCGCCGGTCTCCAGATCCTGGAAGGACATCTCGACAAGGAACTGCATAAAATCTTTCGCCGTTATCCCGCCGTCAGTCCGAGACAACTAGAGCTGGAAATTCTTGAAACCGCCGCGCTGGACGATATGGAAACAGCCTGTAAAGTCCTGCGCAGATGCAGGGATCTAGGATGCATCATCGCCATGGATGATTTTGGCACAGGCTATTCATCGCTCTCGTATTTCCGTCAATTGCCCCTGGACGTGATCAAGATCGACCAGGAATTCGTGTGCAACATGCTCGACGATTCAGACAGTCAGGCGTTGATCGCAGTGATGATCAGCGTCGGCAATCTTTTCTCAAAAAAAATCATCGCAGAAGGCGTGGAAACAGAGGAACACGGACAACGGCTATTGGAAATGGGGTGTGAATGGGGGCAGGGGTATGCGATCTCCAGACCCTTGCCGGAACCCGAATTCACAGCCTGGTGCAGGTCCTGGCATCCCCCCACCTCCTGGCAGGCCGTCAGCCACTATCGATCTCTGCATTGAAAGACCGCCTCTGGGCGCCGGTCTCTGTCATCACCCGGAAAACAAGCTCAATCTGAAGCCAGTGCCCGCTGTACCAACCGGCCTTCTAAGACCGTAGAGTATAGGTACGGGGCCAGGGCTGATCCTGCCACGATTCCCACACCGGATCACCGGCATTGGCCTGATCAATCAGTTTGACTGCCAGTACAAACCTCGATCTATCCATACGACCCTCCCCCTTATATTTTGGTTGACAACCATTGACCTTTGACATAGAAGGAAGTTTTCCACCTCTTGCGGAGGGAAAACATGCATCTCTTCATCACCGGTGGCACCGGCTTCATCGGCCGGCATCTGTGCCGGCTGCTACGTAACCATAATCATACTCTGACCGTGCTCAGCCGCCAGTCTGAATCCAGAGTCAGACAGATATGCGGTGAGGTAGGCGTTTTTCATGCGATCGAAGAACTGACTCCGTCCCAGCGTTTCGATGCCATCGTGAATCTGGCGGGTGAACCCATCATTGGCCCCCCATGGACAGAAAAACGCAAACAGGTATTGTGGAGCAGCAGGGTCACTCTGACCGAAAAGCTGGTGGAATGGATCAGGCAAGCGGAGCAGAAACCCTCAGTCCTGGTGTCAGGTTCCGCAGTCGGATTCTATGGGGATCAGGAAGATCGGATCCTGAACGAAGAAACCCCACCGGTGGAGGGAGGATTCGGCCAAAGGTTGTGTGCCGCCTGGGAACGTGCCGCCTGTGAGGCCGAGAGTCACGGAGTCCGGGTATGCCGGATACGTACAGGCCCGGTACTGGGCAAGGGTGGCGGCCTGCTGTCCCGGATGCTACCCCTGTTCAAACTCGGTCTGGGAGGCCGTCTGGGGAGCGGAAACCAGTGGTTCCCGTGGGTACATCTGGATGACCACATCCACATGAGCAAAAGGCTCATCGACGACCACGAGTTTTCCGGGCCCTTCAACCTCACTGCACCAAAGCCAGTCACCAATACGGAATTCACCGTCACTCTGGCGCGTCTGCTCAATCGCCCCGCCTTTATGCACGTTCCGGCTCCAGTGATCAAATTGATGATGGGGGAAATGGCAGAAATCCTTCTTGCCAGTCAAAGAGCGGTTCCCGCCCGTTTCCAGTCCCTGGAGTTTCCGTTCCATTTCGATTCACTGGATGCTGCATTGGAGCAAATTCTCACTGCTTGAAACAGCAACCATGCAGGCATACACACTGGTCTCAGTCTGGCATCTTCAAGCCCCTCTGGAAGGGGTGTGGGAGTGCCTGTCCCATCCTGAACGCTGGCCGATTTGGTGGCCTTATGTGGAACAGGTCGAAATTCTGTCGTCGGGAGACCCGATCACGGGCACCGGCTCTATTCACCGCCACTGTTGGTCGACCTGCCTGCCTTACCGCTTGTGCTTCACTCTGGAAACGCTCGAGGTGAAAGCACCACGACGGGTGAAAGCCCGTGTGTATGGAGACCTGGTCGGAATTGGCCGTTGTCGGCTACGCGCCTGTGGTGGTTTGGTCGTGGTTCGCTTCGACTGGCACGTACATACCACCAAAGCCTGGATGAATGCTCTGGCGCCCTTGGCCAGGCCGGTCTTCCACTGGAATCATCATCGGGTCATGGCCGCCGGTGAAATCGCACTTCGGGAGCTGTTGACATCAGCCGGGGAAGCGGCGCCCGGATTCTCTGCAGGAGGCTCTTCGAACAGCGATTTTGGCACCCCTTCGCGCCAGGCCAGATAACGCAGCCGGTCTTTGAGAAACCTGACGACCGTGTATATCGATAACCTCTTACCCTGGTCACTGGCCTGCACGAGAACAGTGTATGTCTGGCCCAGACTGGCGAAAAAGGGCACTCCCTCGACCTTCGGCAATGCTACCGCAGGTTGACCCTCTGATGATCCCAGTTCGCGTGCTTGCACAAACATTTCCACCAATTGTGGATCCAATCCGGGAAGGGAGCGGAGCAGTTCTGCCGGCGCGACTGCCGGGTTGATCCCATTCCGCTTATTGTAGATGGTCACCCAGGGCATGAGCTTAGCAAACAGAGTGGGCTCCATTCCCAGCACCATCGATAACTCTTCCATGGACTGAAAGGGCTTATCCGAAGGGCCATAGGCTAGCCCCGCAGCGATATAGTCAGGCGACTCTGCACCGCTCGTGCGACGTAGTTGATCATTATCCCGCCAGTCCATGATGGCATCGGCCAATGAATCCACTTGTTCGGGGGCAGCTCCCGCCAGACCCAGAACAGCTTTCAACAAAACCGGACCCGCGTGGTTGATATCGGCCTTACCGGACTCGTCCAGGGGACGAAGGTCCAACGCTATCCCATCCCACTGCCAGTGTTGCAATGTACCATCGGCAGGCCACTTGAGTTGGGGATCCGGATGTTTCACCATGTAGGCGGCATAATGAATTCCGGCTTCACAGGCAGCCAGCAGCCTGGCGTCTCTGACCTGAATGGCAGCCAGACTGGCCTCGCGCCGAATACCCAAACCATAACTTGCCGCCATCAGGCTAAGCAAGGCCACCAACCAAAGCACCAGGATCAGGGCAACTCCTTTATGTTGTTTCATCAGAACTGAAATGGTTTCCTTCCAAAACCGGGACGTGGCGCCGTTGAAATACCGTAACGGAAATCAATCAATAAGGGGGGCCAGGTATATCCTCCTTCAGTTTCCAGCGTCATTTCCACCAAGTCTGGCAAGCCTTGATCACCTTCCCAGTTTTCTTGCCAGGTATCGACCAGGAAGTAACGGAATTTGACTTTGCGCACACGATCGAGCAGAACCAGCTGACGCAATCCTGTCTCAGAGGCTGGCATTTCTCCCTGAACAGGGGTGATCTTGACTTCCAGATCATGATTCTTCAACGCCAGGGTGATACGTTGTGGACCTCTGACTCCAGCCTGGAAAGGGAGAAATGTAGTGAAACTGATGGAATCCGGTCGCCCATCCAGGGGAGAAATGGCTTCATCCCCGCTCCAGGATTGCGCCGAAGCCAGCTGATCGCGCAGGAACCTTTCAACTACCAGCCGCCCACTCAAAGCCGAGGCCTGCGGTTCCCCTGACTCCCAGGCCCGTGCCGCCATGTGCAGGGTGCTGAACACCAGACTGAGCATCAGGCCAAACAAGGCCATTGCGATCAGTACTTCCAGCAGGGTAAAACCTTGGGCGTGTTTCATCACGATGAGGGCGCAAACCTTAAGGTTTTCAGAGTGTAGCTGCGCTCGTTTCCACGGTCCCGCCAGTTGACCACTATGGTCACTTGCAGGAGTTTGTTGGTGGCAATGGTTGAGACGCTGTCCCCGGTTGAATAGGGTTCGAGGCGAACCTGCCAATGAAACTTTTGCCATTGACCCGCATGGCTTCCTTCCTTCACCGGCCATTCGCTACCCACT
>CAYUPV010000164.1:0-6830 GCA_964445885.1 uncultured Methylococcales bacterium | reverse complement strand
GGTTCTTTCATGCTTCGGGGTGAAGCGGTGGCTTCATGAGCGTTACCGTGAAAGATGCTTGGTGGGCAGGGAGCAGGGGAGTGCTTTTCGGGACGCCGTGAATCCTTTCTTGCTTTGCTTTCCTGCAGTCCGGCCTGCCACTGGGAGGGTGGACATGGCCATCCAGTCCGTATTAAACCCTCGAACCGAATCCCCCACGTCGGCTGCGGGTCTTTCATCCTCCGGGGTGGAAAAAGGTTTTCATGAAAGTAACGCTGTGACATGGTTTTCATGATCGTCAACATCGAATATTAAGGAGTGGATCTATGCGTTTATCTTGGCAACTGATCGTGGGCTTGCTGGTGCTGGCTTTGGGACTTCCGGTCCAGGGGAAAGAAGCAATTTTCAAGGTGTGTGCCGATCCTGCCAATCCCCCTCTATCTTCGAGTGTTGAGCCAGGTTTCGAGAACAAGATAGCCCACCTGTTTGCTCAGGAATTGGGTCAGAAGGTGGAATACACTTGGTTTCCGCAGCGAATCGGTTTTCTCCGCAATACCCTGAAAGCCAAGGACTCGAAGACGGGGCGTTACAAATGTGATGTAGTGATGGGGGTGCCGGCCGGTTATGAATTGGCAGCCACCACGAAGCCCTATTATCGTTCCACCTATGTGTTAGTGGTGGCCAGGGGTAGAGGATTCGACGAAATCCATACCACCGGTGACCTTTTTGGTTTGCCGGCTGAGCGCAAGGCACAGCTGAAGATAGCCATGTTCGATCGCACCCCGGGAGTGACTTGGTTGTTGCGGCACGACTTGCTCAAACAGGGTCGGACTTATCAGTCCATGACCGGTGACCCGGCGGTCAATACTGCGATGAGACTGGAGAAAGAGTTCGAAGCAGACAAAATCAACATGGCAGTGGTCTGGGGGCCCATCGGTGCCTATCTGTCCTGGAAACATCCTGATCAGTATGCCTTGCTGCCCCTCAAATCAGAAAAGGGAATTCGTTTCAATTACGCCATTTCCATGGCAGTCAGGCGGGGTGACAAGGACAGGCGGAAGCAGCTGCAAAACCTGATTGACAGCAAACAGTCTGAAATTGTCGCTGTATTACGTGAATACCATGTTCCCCTGGTGGACAAGGAAGGCAATCCCCTTTGAGAGAGACATGGAGATCAACGGTAATGCTCATGAAATCACCATTTCACCCGAAGCATGAAAGAACCACACAGGGAGCAGGAGAGTGATTTGAGGGCGTACGCGGCCTGGACGGCCGCGTCCGAGCCTCGAGGGGCGAGCCGGACCGAAAGTCCGGTGGACTTTATCAGTCACGCCAAGGCGTGAACAAGGATGCCCGGGCAGGGCTTTCTTGCGTTGTAGGAAAGCAAAGCAAGAAAGGATTCACGGCGTCCCGAAAAGCACTTCCCTGCTCCCTGCCAAAATGTAACTTTCACGGTAACGTTCATGAAATTTTTTTCACCCAAGAGCATGAAAGTCAGAAGCAGGAGGCAGGGACTTGTTTGAAGGGCGTCCCCGGCCTGGATGGCCGGGGTCCGAGCCCCCATGGATGGGTTCACGGCGTCCCTGAAAACAAGTCCCTGCCTCCTGCCCCGAGGTATCTTTCACGGTACGGTATGCGTTGTTGTTGATTCTGGGGTGACAATGCGTTTAGACGGGCTCGTCATCTTCCCTTAGCCGCCGGCGAAGCACCTTGCCCACGGATGACTTGGGAAGATCGTGACGGAATTCAATATATCGGGGGCGTTTGTAGGCGGTCAGGTTGGCGCGACACCAGGCTTTCAGTTCGGCTTCGCTCAGGCTTGGGTCGCTTCTGACCACAAAGGCCTTGACGGCTTCTCCCGTCTGTTCGTCAGCCACGCCAATGGCTGCGCACTCGACTACCCCGGGGTGGGCATTGATGACTTCCTCGATTTCATTGGGATACACATTGAAGCCGGAAACCAGGATCATGTCCTTCTTGCGTCCCACGATACAGAAGAACCCTTTCTCATCCATGGTGGCGATGTCACCGGTTCTAAGCCAACCGTCGTCAGTGAAGGTGGCACGGGTTTCCTCCGGCCGTTTCCAGTAGCCGCGCATGACTTGGGGGCCACGGATGCATAGTTCGCCTGGTTCGCCAGTTGCTGCCTGATGATCGTTGTCCCGAATGGTACAGTCCGTGCCAGGCAGGGGAAGGCCGATGCTTCCTGTGAACGCTTCGATATCGAGGGGGTTGAGCGTGACCACGGGCGAGGTTTCTGTCAAGCCGTAACCCTCGATGACCGGGCAGTCGGTGACTTCCTTCCAGCGTTCGGCGACCGATTTCTGCATTGGCATGCCACCTGCCAGTGACAATTTGAGAGTTGAGAAATCCAACTGAGCGAATTCCTGGTGGCGGAGTAGATGGTCGAACAGGGTGTTGACTCCAGTGATGCAGGTGAAAGGGACCATGCGCAGGGTTTTGATCAGTCCTTTCAGGTTTCTTGGGTCGGTGATCAGGTGATTGTGTACCCCCAGGACCATCCCGATACACAGGTTGGCGGTCAGGGCAAAGATATGATAGAGGGGAAGGGCTGTGATCAGGACTTCGCAGCCACACTCCAGGTGCCGTTGCCAACCCTCACAGGTCAGCCACAGCCGGGCCTGCTCGATATTGGCAAGCAAATTGGAGTGGCTGAGCATGACCCCCTTGGGAGTTCCGGTGGTGCCTCCGGTATATTGTAGGAAGACCAGATCATCAGGGGTCAACGCCAGATCCAGAGGAGCTTCGCTGCCTTCTTTCATCAGCCGGGTAAATGGTGTGTGTGGCAGGTGGTAGTGGGGTACCTGGCCGCGTAACTTCAGCACCCAGTTCACCAGCTGGCGTTTCGGCGCAGGGCACAGGTCACCGACCTGGGTCGTGATGATGTGAGTGGGTCGGATGGCTTCGTCGACTTTTTCCAGCACATGGGCGAAATTCTCCAGGATCACGATGGCGACGGGGGTCGAATCGCCCAATTTCTGAGCCAGCTCGCGGGGAGTGAAGAGCGGGTTCACATTGACCACCGTCAGCCCTGCCTTGAGAGCGCCCATCAGTACCACCGGATACTGCAACATGTTGGGCAGCATGATGGCCAGTCGTTCGCCCTGGGGCAGACCCAGATGGTGATGAAGGTAATGGGCGAAGCGCGATGACAGGCGGTCCCAATCCCGGTAGCTCAGGGTCGTACCAAGATTCTCCAATGCCGGCAGGTCGGCGAAGCGGCGACAGCACTGGGTGTGCAAAGCTACCAGAGTGGGCGCTTGGGGGGTGGGCGCCTGGGAAGGCAGACCCGGAGGATATTGGGCAATCCAGGGTTTCAAGGACATGACGGAGCGTGAATGGTAGTGGTGTATTGATCGAGGAAAAACCGGATCATGGCATGGACTTCACCGGGATCGTGGAAAATGACGTCGTGACGTTGGGAAGGAATCATGGTCAGGGATTTGCAGCAGCTTCCCAGCTGTTCATAGACCAGTTTGGCGCTCTCTGGATCGACTACAGGATCCTGATCGCCTTGCAGCACCAGAGCCGGGCAGTGTACATCCTTGAGGCGCTTCTCGGTTTCACTGATCAATTGGCGTAATTCATAGAGGGCCCGTACGGGGATGTGGGTGTAATTGGTTTCTGGATGCTCCGATGAATTGACCACGAATTCCTTCACCCCCTCGTCAGCCATCCAGCGAGCCAATCGATTGGCCTGATATACCAGAGGGACCAACTGCATGATCGGGGTGTGGAATTTGAGTGGAGGCGTGACGGAGACCGTGGCGGTCAGCAGATCAGGTTGATCGGCAGCCAGTTGCAGGGCCAGCAGTGCCCCCGTGGAAAAACCGACCAGAGCAATGGATTCGCTCATGGCGGCAAGAATACGGTAACCACGCTGGGCTGACTGCAACCAGTCTTGCCAACTGCGTTCACGAAGATCGCAAGGCGAGGTGCCATGGCCTTTGAGGCGAATCCCCAGGACCGTGTACCCGGCCTGTGACAGTTCCTCTCCCAAAGGGCGCATGACTGCAGGGCTGGCCAGCAAGCCGTGAATCAGCAGAACACCTTTACCTGTTTTAGCCTGAGGGGTGAGGAAAAAAGGCTCGCCGGGTATCCTGAGCGCTTCCTGGCGGTTGATAGGGGCATAACAGGGGGCGGAATAGACTTCGAGATCCCACTGCCAGGACCGGACTTCATCGTCGAAACGCATCTGCGCCAGTTCGAAGGGGCTCAGAGAATGCGTCTTGCTGAAAGTTTCAGCGACGGTATCCTTGACGCAGGAGAGAGGAGCGACCTCATTGGCGTAGACTGCCACGGGATTTTCCAGGCGGATGGTGTCGAATTCGAATTCCTGGCGCAGTTTGGGAAGGAAATAATACTTCTCCCCGCTGGGTTCGATCAGACTGGCACCTTCCGCGGTGCAGAGAAACTGCTGGAGATGCCTGGAACTTCCTTCTGCAAGGTCTTGATACCGCTCTGGATTGCGAAGGCCATGGTGCAGATACAAAGACCTGTGTGTTTGCAGTTTTTTGATGGCCAGATACAGGGCAGTGGTGAAAGCGTTTTTTTCTATGAATTCATGTTTCTGTTCCAGACAATGGTAAATCAGAGTGGCAGCCAGATGGCACAAATTGACCGTGACTGCCCGGTACATGGCTTCCATGTAGCGGGTACGGATGCATCTGGTATTGTTTTGCTGGCTATGGGAGAGAAAGCGTTTGATCCTGTCCGGGCTGTCTTTCCAATCATAGATGTCTGCAATTTCCGTCACTTCGGGGAGTGTCTTTTGAAGCAGCAACCGTTCCCACCAGCGCCAGCAGGTATCCACTTGAATGGGGTGGGCCAGGCGGATGTCCATATCGGTTTCTTTCGTCAGCAGGTTGCTCTCGATGATCAACTCTTCCAGATAGCGTTTGCTGATTTTCGGCTCCAGAGTGGTGATCAGCCTCTCTATCAGAGTTTCATCGATACGGAGGGGGAAAAATGTGATGTTGGCCGGTACGATCAAGGTGGGCTCGCGACACCGACCCAGTAATGTCTCAAGCTCGGAAATTTTCAGTTGCTGTAGCCAATGGTCCAGTTTGTCCTGTTGTCCATTCTCAGCCGCGTCCAGGACCGCCTGCTTGAAAATATCCAGCCCCAGGCCCAGGACCGCAGCACCGGTATGTTGCTTGCGTCGTTCCAGGGTGGTGCGGGAAAAGATGCTGTAGCGCCCTCTACGATCGATGACGCGCCGGTCTTTCACCATCCCGCCCTCGGGATAGATGATGACTTTGTGGCCACGCAGGATCTGCGTGGCCAAAAGGGGAAAGAGATCCGGGTGATCGTGGGGAATCGCCCCGGTCGCCTGCAGAAATCCGGTCAGTGCATCGTCGATTTCGAACAACTCCCGGTGGGCGATGGCGCAGCAATAGGCACCGCAGCATTCGTAGATCAGGTATTGGGGGATAAGGGTTTCGAAACGGGCAAAATGATTGAAGACAAATATTTGTCCTTGCCTGATGTAATCGTCCGGATCGTGAAGCTTGAGATGAATATGCAGGAAGCGTTTGGCGAAACGGAAAATACGAACGGCCTTGTCATAGACCTCGGTATCGATATCGTAGATTGTGTAGGCATCCTTTTCCCTACTGGATACCGTATTGGACATGTGCAACCCCGACTTAAAGCCTGATCAAACTTTAAGTGTGAACTTTTCGCTGGGGAAAGACAACTGTCACGGAGCGGCGGGCCGTGCAGCCCGCCGGATTTCGTGGAAGGGGAATCGGAACTTCAGTAGGGCTGATAGCCCGAGACCTTGAAAATGAGTTTCAGGATCGTCCAGATCAGGCCGAACAAAACGGCCAGGGAAAGGAAAGTCGTCAGAACCAACAAAATGGTCGGCCCGATGTTGCCCATCTTTTCCTGGAACCAGGCATTGAGAGCGTTCCAGCGTCTGGCAATGGCGGGCCAGAAGAATTTCAGCCCCACCGCCACGCCGATCACGATCAGCACGATGACGGGCGGAACCCAGTTTTCCAGCTGGATCCGGATTTCCTGATCCAGATCTTCTGCGTGGATGGCAAAGTAGTTGATCAAGAAGGCCAGTGACTGCACTGTCACCATGGAGGTGCCGAAAGACAGGATGAATTTGTCCACGGCGGGATTATCGGTCAGCTTCAGATCATCGAGATACAGTTTGACGATCACGTACCCTGGCAGGAACATGATCAGAATGGCACTGAGAATCTTCTTGATCAGATCTAACGGAGAAGTGGTGGTGAACACCATGAAAATGCCGATGAAGACGACACTGACGAGCAGAATACCAGACCACATCAGAATATCGTCTCGGTATTTGGGATTGAGGTTTTTTCCAATATCCATCGTTGCTTACTCCTGTTGAATTGTTTTGTTGGTGGTGTTATTTGCGCTTGAAGAAGTAGAAGCCTTCGAGTCCGCCTTGCAGAACCATGGTGTTGTCTCCCATGTCATAGATGCGGTAACGCAATTGTTTGCCTGGACGCCCAGGGACATCGCTGATGATCATGCCGTTTTTGATTTCATAGTGGAAGGTCTGGGTGTCATTGCGCTTGAAATGACGATTATAACCAGAGGTCACCAAGGTGCCACCTGGCTGGAAATCCCAGGTCCGGTTCTCCAGGATACGTTGTCCGGTGGCGCGGGGTGCCACTTCGACCAGCGTCCATTTGCCCAGGATCGGTTTGGCGTCTTCGAGTTTGACCGGATTGCGTTGAGCGGTGTCAGCCGCTGCCGCTTGTTTGCGTACTGTGACAGCATGACTGGCGACAGCAAAGGCCATCAGCATGGCGGTCAGAATAAAGGTGACGAGCTTGTGCATGGGT
>CAYUPV010000163.1:0-6831 GCA_964445885.1 uncultured Methylococcales bacterium | reverse complement strand
CCGGATTGCCCCAAACGAACATTTCCAGAGTATCCCCGGGACCAATGATATAGGTATAGTCGGCAGGAGGTTCCGCCTGTGGATTGAGCGGGGGATACGAGGTACACGCATTCAGGACTAGCAAAAGCAAGCCGAATAGGGCTGGCAATCGGCAAGGCAACCATTTTCTCTCCACTGACTGACTCCTCAGCACTGCGGGTTGTTTTTCATTTGATAAAGTTAAATATTAGCAAAGATTCCGGGACATCGAAGCGCGGATTCAGCCACTCCCGAACAGAATCGAATGGCGACACAAAGCAAAAACCTGGTTTTTCCCAAAATTATAGTCAATCGATCCCGATCAACAGGGAAATGATGTTGATCGATAAATTGACAGAGTGACAAATTACCGGCTATTGACAAAACTACGGATCCTGTCCACGCCTTCCAGGAGGTTTTCCTGATCAGTGGTAAAAGCAAAGCGAATGTGGCTATCTGCCCGCCATCTACCAAAATCGCCACCAGGCGTCACAGCCACCCCCGCTTGCTCAAGCAGATTCCAGCAGAACTGTTCACTTTGACTGCCAAAGAGTGAACAATCCATATACAAATAAAAGGCTCCCTGTGGTCTGGCGTGAACTCTAAAGCCAATATCTTGCAGAGCATGGTATAGAAACTTTCCCCTGGCTTCAAACATACGCCGCCTTTGTTCCAGCTGTTCCAGGGTAGCGGGTGAGAACGCAGCAAGAGCCGCGCATTGTGAATGGGTTGGTGCGGAGATAAAAAGGTTCTGCGCCAGACGTGTGGTCGCATCCACCATGTCTTCTGGCACGATTAACCATCCAAGACGCCAACCTGTCATTCCGAAATACTTGGAGAAACTGTTCACCACAAAGGCATCTTGTGTCTGCTGCAGCGCCGACAGGCAAGACCTGTCATATTCCAGTCCATGGTAGATTTCATCGGACAGCAGAAACCCGCCACGTCCAATCACCTCGTCACAAATAGCGACCATCTGCGAGGAATCGATAATGGTACCGGTAGGGTTGGCGGGCGATGCGAGCCAGACGCCGCGGGTCCTGGCTTGCCAATGGTTTTTTATCATCTCCGCGGTAAGATGGAAATTAGTCTCATCACCCACCGGAATCAATACCGGCTCACCATCAAATACATGGACAAAATTACGGTTGCAAGGATAACCCGGATCGCTCATCAACACCTGGTCATCTGTTTCCACAACCAGCGCCAGGGCAAGAATGAACGCACCCGATGCCCCAGGAGTCAGAAAGATGCGCTCAACAGGGACTGTCACACCATATCGATCGAGATAATGAGCCGAGATCGCCTGCCGTAGCGATAGCAAGCCTGCTGCCGGAGTGTAACCGAGATGACCTGAGGCCATAGCCTCCATTCCTGCCTCGACCACGGGACTAGGGGTTGGAAAATCAGGTTCACCAATTTCCATGTGGACAATACTTCTCCCCTGTTCCTCCAATTCCCTGGCTCTGGCCAGAAGTTCCATGACCATAAAAGGACTGATCTGCTCATTCCTGGCCGCCAGTCTGCGCAAGGGAACTCTCCTGTCCAAAAGATACCAAAATAATTTGTCTATTATATACCCCAGAACAAAAAAGGATTGCAGGAAATCTGAACATCTGTTATCAATTGCCGCTTTTCAAATTCGATGGTTTTGTTATGGAAACAACGAACATCAAACCTTATAGCTTTGAGCCCTACCAGCCCAAGGAAGACGAGGAATACATGAATCCGGCCCAGCTCGATCATTTCCGCAAGATCCTTCTGGGATGGAAATCACAACTGATGGAAGAGGTGGACCGAACACTGCACCATATGCAGGACGATGCCGCCAACTTCCCTGACCCCACAGACAGAGCCACCCAGGAATCGGAGTTCAGTCTGGAGTTAAGGACCCGTGACCGCGAGCGCAAGTTGATCAAGAAGATCGACGAAGCACTCGAGCGCATCGAAACAGGTGCTTATGGCTACTGTGACAGCTGTGGCATTGAAATTGGATTGAGAAGACTGGAAGCTCGCCCCACCGCCACCCAGTGTATCGATTGCAAAACCCTGGATGAAATGCGCGAGAAAAAGATCGGCGGCTAGCTGACATGAGGCACGCCTCGTCCACCTGCCGTGGCCGCTTCGCGCCGTCTCCGACAGGCCCTCTTCACCTGGGGTCGTTGTATACGGCACTGGCCAGTTTTCTGGAGGCCCGCTCAAAAAGAGGACAGTGGATTGTCCGTATCGATGATATCGACACCCCACGCTGCGTCCCGGGAGCTTCAGAGAAAATTTTGAAGACCCTGGAGCACTTCGGACTCCACTGGGACCAACCGGTAGACTATCAAAGTAAAAGACTGGATCAATACCGGGAAGCCATTCATACACTTAAGGAAACGGGAAGGACCTATCCATGTCGCTGTAGCCGCAAGTCCCTGGAGGGGACGAAACCTGTCTATCCAGGCTGGTGCCGGAACCGCAATATCGATCGCAATCAGCCCCACGCGATCAGAGTCACAGTCGACAACCACCCCGTCTCAATGAACGACCGCATTCAGGGTGCTTTTTCTCAGAATCTGGCCGCCAGCCACGGTGATTTCATCATACGCCGCCGCGATGGAATCTACGCTTATCAGCTGGCAGTCGTATTGGACGACGCCCAGTCTGGAATCACCGAGGTGGTCAGGGGCTGTGATCTTCTGCATAACACGCCACGCCAGATCCATCTGTATCGCCTGCTGGGACTCCCCATCCCATCCTACTGCCACATTCCAGTCCTGGTGGACCAACATGGCCACAAACTCAGCAAGCAGACGGGCGCCCCGCCGGTGGAATCCATCGAGCCCGGCCCGCTGCTCTATCAGCTGCTCCAGGGGTTAGGACAAAACCCTCCACAAGCGCTTCGAATCGCCCTACCTGATGAGATCCTGACCTGGGCCATGACCCATTGGAATCTCCGGAAAATCCCCAAAACCCGACAAATCGCTATAATGCCCTCGACTTATTGACAAAATCGAGTAAGTGGCATGACTCACGTGAAAGTCTATCCGGTCCCCTCGGAAATTTCCGCCCGCACCCCCATCGATGCGGATACCTATCAACGCATGTACCGCCAGTCCCTACAAAACCTTGACGGATTCTGGGCCGAACAGGCAGAAAAATTTGTCACCTGGCATGCCCCATGGGCCAGGGTATCCGATTGGGATTTCAAGCAGGTGCATATCCGTTGGTTTGAAGGGGGAAAGCTCAATGCCTGTGTCAATTGCCTCGACCGCCACCTGCTAACCCGCGGTGATCAGCCGGCCCTGATCTGGGAAGGCGATGACCCTTGTCAGAGCAAGACCCTGACCTACTGTGAGTTGCACCAACAGGTCTGTCAATTTGCCAATGTCCTCAAATCCCATGGCATCAGCAAGGGTGACCGGGTCTGTATCTATCTGCCGATGATACCCGAGGCGGCCGTGGCCATGCTCGCCTGTGCCCGCATCGGTGCGGTGCACTCGGTGGTATTCGGGGGCTTCTCCTCCGAAGCCTTGTGCAATCGTATCCTCGATGCCGACTGTCGGCTTCTGATCACTGCCGATGAAGGCCTGCGAGGTGGCAAACACATTCCCTTGAAAGCCAATGCAGACCAGGCGCTACAGACGTGTCCTCAGGTGGACACAGCGATTGTGGTCAAGCAATCGGGTGCAGGCATTCCCTGGCAGGAAGGCCGGGATGTCTGGTATCACGAAGCCATGGCTCAAGCCTCTACCGACTGCGAGCCGGCAATCATGGACGCAGAAGACCCCTTGTTCATTCTCTATACCTCCGGCTCAACCGGCAAACCCAAAGGCGTACTCCACACCACAGGAGGTTACCTGGTCTATGCTGCAATGACGCACCGTTACGTCTTCGACTACCACGATGGAGAAGTGTATTGGTGTACCGCAGACGTAGGCTGGATCACCGGTCATACCTACATCGTCTATGGTCCCTTGTGCAATGGCGCGACCACCCTGATGTTCGAGGGGGTCCCCACCTGGCCTGAAGCGGATAGATTCTGGCAGGTGGTTGACAAGCACCAGGTCAATATTTTCTACACCGCCCCCACTGCCATTCGCGCCCTGATGCGACTGGGGGACGATTATGTGAAAAGAACCTCGCGCCAATCCTTACGCATCCTTGGAAGTGTGGGTGAGCCCATCAACCCGGAAGCCTGGGAGTGGTACTTCCACGTCGTTGGTAATGGCCGCTGCCCCATCGTCGATACCTGGTGGCAGACTGAAACCGGGGGCATCCTGATTACCCCGCTACCAGGCGCCACACCACTCAAGCCCGGCTCGGCCACCCAACCGTTCTTTGGCGTCGAACCCGCTATCCTGGATGAGCAGGGTCAGGAACTCAACGGCCCGGGAGAAGGCGTACTGGTGATAAAGCGTTCGTGGCCTGGCCAGGCCCGCACCTTGTACGGCAACCACCCCCGCTTCGTGGAAACCTATTTCTCAATGTATCCGGGCTATTATTTCACTGGTGATGGCGCTCGCCGGGATGAACAGGGAGACTATTGGATTACCGGCAGAGTGGACGACGTCCTCAACGTTTCCGGCCACCGCCTGGGTACCGCCGAGATCGAGAGCGCCCTGGTGGAACATCCAGACGTCGCCGAAGCCGCCGTGGTAGGCTATCCACACGACATCAAAGGACAGGGCATCTACGCCTATGTCATCCTGAAACAGGGGGTCACGGGGGACGAACAGCTGAGACAGGCACTCATTGATCTGGTGGCCAAGGACATCGGACCGATTGCCAAACCCGAGGTGGTCCAATTTGCTTCAGATCTTCCCAAAACCCGATCCGGTAAGATCATGCGCCGCATCCTGAGAAAGATTGCCGCCGGCCAGCTCGACAACCTGGGGGATACCTCCACCCTGGCGGATCCTGGTGTCGTGCAGGAGCTGATCGAGAATCGCCCCGGACCCAATTGACCCCCGCTCCCAGAACATCCCAGCTTGTCCCGTAGAGAGGGGTAGGTTTCAAATTTTGGCCAATCAAATTCCCTGCAACCGGGCCACATTCATGGCAAAGCGGCGTTTCTCGGTGTCCTCCAACGCCACCAGATTCTGCATTACTTCCTGTACCTGAGGATCGTCTATCTCGTTCAAGGCCTCCTTGTATAATTCGATCAAGGCATCTTCGAACTCCATCACCAGCTTGGTGATTTCCTCCAGAGACATATCAGGACGAATCTCAAACCCCCGAAGTTTTTTCTCGATAGTAGGATCCAGGGGGTAAGGCAACCACAGATCAAGAATGTTTTTCCTGGTCCCCTCTTCAAACTTGTCGAGGCTGGCGGCCAACTCGTCTTCATGCCGCTTGAGATAATCAAGCAAAAGGATCAGATGGGCATTATGCTCCTGTTCCTCAATTCTTTCCGCCATCGCTTTGATTTCTGCATGGATGAATCTGCCATAATCAATCACGTCCTTGACCTGTTCGAACTTACGCAGTTTTTCTTCCGCCATTTTATTTGCACTCGCTAATTAATTATGTGATTTTCGCATTAAGATACACCGACTGGTCACCCAGCGCCAAACCATTCGAACAGGGCCACACTGTTACATATTCAGGACAGTTTCATGGGGTGCAAAAGAGTTGGGATAATACACCGCCAGCAGGCTTGTAGAGTAACAGGGAAGCGCGCCAAACATCTGCGTTGAAAGCGCGCATGAAAGGCTTTGTGTTACACTTACACGATTATTTCCTCAACATCCAACAATTCATGACAGAGCACAAACTGACTCATCTGAAGGAGCTGGAGGCAGAGAGCATCCATATCATCCGCGAGGTGGCGGCTGAGTTCGACAACCCGGTCATGCTCTATTCCATCGGTAAGGACTCATCGGTGATGCTGCATCTTACCAGGAAGGCCTTCTACCCCGGCAAGCCGCCCTTCCCTCTGATGCATGTGGACACCCAATGGAAATTTAGGGAAATGTACGAATTCCGCGACAGAGTGGCCGAGGAATTCGACCTCATCATCTACCACAACCCAGAAGCGGAAGCCCTGGGCATCAACCCTTTCGATCATGGCAGCCAGAAACACACTGACATCTGGAAAACCGAAGGTCTCAAGCAAGCGCTTGACAAATATGGATTCGACGCAGCCTTCGGTGGCGCTCGCCGTGACGAGGAGAAATCACGCGCCAAGGAAAGAGTCTATTCCTTCCGTGACCGCCACCATCGCTGGGATCCCAAGAGTCAACGGCCGGAACTCTGGAACATCTACAACGGCAAGATCAATCCCGGGGAAAGTATTCGGGTCTTTCCTCTCTCCAACTGGAACGAACTGGACGTCTGGCTCTACATCTATCTGGAGAAGATCCCCATCGTCCCCCTCTACCTTGCCAAGGAACGTCCGGTGGTCGAACGCGGCGGGACCCTGATCATGGTGGACGACGAAAGACTGCCCCTGGAACCAGGCGAAAAGCCCCAAATGAAAATGGTGCGTTTCCGCACCCTGGGTTGCTACCCTCTCACCGGCGCCATCGAATCCAGCGCCACCACCCTGCCGGAAATCATCCAGGAAATGCTACTTGCACGGACATCAGAACGCCAGGGCCGCTTGATCGACCATGACCAGTCAGGGTCCATGGAACAAAAGAAGCGCGAAGGCTATTTCTAACACTCCAATTCATTACAACCAAACACCCATGGCGCACGAATCTCTGATCGAGACTGACATAGAAACCTATCTGCAACAGCACCAGAACAAGGAACTTTTGAGGTTCCTCACCTGCGGCAGCGTGGATGATGGCAAAAGCACCCTGATCGGCCGCCTGCTGCACGACA
>CAYUPV010000162.1:0-6832 GCA_964445885.1 uncultured Methylococcales bacterium | reverse complement strand
ACTGGGTAGAGTCGACGACTGGCGCGGTTGCCACAGGTTTTGGGGAGTCGCTGTTGCCGGCGGCTTTCGCCCTTTACCGGTGCCTCAATCCAAACCCTAACTCCGTTTCCAGCCGCCGCTCGTCGCACCGGATGTGCGGATCTCCCGCATCCGGCGCTCGGACGAGGTGTCATGCCTTCGCCCACGGGAAGTCGCGCGTTCGCACCGTCAACCGTTGCAACCCCAAGATATCATGGAGGTACTCGTCGGGATAGCGTGCCGTCCCCCGACCCGGTCGTTTGTGCTTCTTGCACAACCACTGACGCAGCCGCCTGCTGGTATGACCATCCACCACTCGATAGGCTTTGCTCACAGGTCCCAGGGTAAAGTAATTCGCCCAGCCCGCAAGTATCCGGTTCAGGACTTGGGCTCTTTCCTCCGGGGCCTTCAGCAGCCATCTCCGGCTGGTCATCTCACTCACTTGGCGGCACACCCGTTTGATGCTTTTCCGCGAAGGGCGCGTCCCTATATAGAACTTGCCCGTCTTCGGACTGTAACACCGTCCAAAGGTGTATCCCAGAAAGTTGAAATGCTACTGGGGCAGCCGGCATCGCCGGGGCTTTATCATGGCCCGGCGCACCGGACTCGCCCGGTAGCGCTTCTCTCTCAAACATTGTGTCAGTTCACCCAACCACCGTTCCACCCCATACGATTCAATGTCCGCAAAGTCTTCCCCATCGACCCCTGGCTGGCCTCCGTTACTACGGGCACACCAGTACGCATGGGAAAGAATGTCTTCACGATACAATTTGTCGTATAAGGCGTAAAAACGAAACTCGGGCGATCCCTTCGCTTTCACATGAAGTGCCTGCTGAAGCTTCTGTACCTTCTCCGGAGCTTGTAGACTCATGTCAGTCTCCTGGTCCTCACCTCTTTCAACACTATCCTCGAACCAAGGCCCCTTCCCTCCACCAGCATTACCCGGCTTCTCCGGTACTACGGGCCTCCCACCACCCGTCAGGGCTTCCCGTGTTGCCACACTCACCCTTGTACATACATGCCGTCACCACTACCCGGCGGAACGGTGGGCTGCTCTCATCGCTCTCTTCACCCACCGCGGCGGCCTTCCCCGTATTCCAGCCGGGTCGGCTTCCGCATCACCCTTTTCGAGGCCTGCTCAGCGTTCACTACTCGTTACGGCCTGCATGCTCGCCAAGTCACTTCATGACCTTCTACACCAGAGGCTTCGACTGCTTCGTTACCTCCACAGCCGCTCCGATTGCTACCGGCTGGAGCGATCCTTGCCGGGTGGGAATTTCACCCACTGAGTGAGTGCACCTTTCCACGGCGCACTGCAATATCCGGGTTAGTCAAACGTCGCTATTCTTGCTCCAAGTCCAGGGGAATGCAGGGAAGGATTCTCGCTTGATTGTAAGACCCGGTATCTTTGCATGTACCAGGTGCCCCAGCAGGATCAACAAGCATTGAGCCTTGTCCCCCTACCACGTGTTTATTTGAGCTTCCCACGATTGACAGAGCATTCCCGTAGAAATGGGATGTGCTGAAGACACCATCCGTCAGCAATGTCTGCCTGCTCAGGCTATCTGTGGAGACCTGCGGCAAACCGCCCGCCCCAGGCCCGCCAGAGACTGTAAGCTCCGGCGATGTCCCAGGAATAAGGTGCGTATGCTCCCTCCAGAGAGCCAAACACTTCTTATCAGTTGCTACCTCAGGGCGATCTTACGCTTTCGAATCGTTTTCGGAAAGCACAGAAAATGCGGCAGAGTTCATGCAGGCGTTGGCCATGTTCACTCAAACACCATGGTTCTCTTCGTAGGTGGCTTCAAAGGAGATCCCGTGAAAGATACATCGAGGCCAAGGCAGGGGATTCGGCTGAGGGTCTTTCACGCTCCGGGGTGAAATGGTGATTTTATGGGTGTTACCATGGACTTTTGGCCGGCAATACCGACAACCAGGGTGTAAGTCATCTTTAGCGTCACCGACTGAATGATGAAGCCTCAACGTACGGACAAATACTCAATTCAGCAGGAATGAACCGTGACCATCCCGTTCCCCGGAACTGTCCGTTTTGGTCGCGCAATCTGCGGCGATCTGATTCAGGCGGAACGGCGCGAGTGGTGGCTGAGCAACGGCCTCGGGGCTTATGCCGCAGGGACCATCGCCACTTCCCTGACACGGCGCTACCACGGCCTTCTGATTGTGCCGTTACCCTCACTGCAGGAGCGCACCCTGGTCTTTGCCAAGGCGGATGCAGAACTGATGATTGGAGATCAGACCTTCCCTCTGTACACCAACCGTTGGGGCGGCGGAGTGGTACACCCCGAAGGCCAAAGTCATATCGAGTCTTTCCATCTGGAAGGCCGCCTGCCGGTGTGGTACTTCGCCTTGGGCGGGCTTCGTCTGGAGAAGCGGATCTGGATGGAACCGGGCATCCACGCCACCTACGTTGCCTGGCGGCTGTTGCCAGATCTGCTGGACCCTGAGAGAAAGTTGGAACTGCATGTGCGCCTGCTGGTAAACGCGCGCAACCACCACGGCAACACCCGGCCGGGGTCGTTCGATCCGGTCATCCGGGAGAACGGCGACCGGCACCTTCGGGTCCGTCAATATCCGGGTGGCCAGACCCTGCATCTTCAGGCGTGCAGTGGATCCATCGAGAGCGATCACACCTGGTACGAGAACTTCGACCTGCCGAAGGAACTTGAACGGGGGCTGCCCAATGACGATGCCCATCTGTGTGTGGGAAAAGCCCGCCTGGCCCTCACTCCCGGCGACTGGGTGGGGGTGGTTGCCAGTCTCGACATGCCGGCCTGCCCCTATCCGGAGGAAGCACTGCGGCGTACCCAGGCTTATGAACAGCGACTGCTGGCACAAAGTCGGGTGCAGGTGCCGGAGCTGGCTGAAGCCACTGACTGGATCGATCAGCTGGTCCTGGCGACGGACACTTTTCTGCTGCAGCAGCCACTTCACGATATTCCAGAGAGTCGTTCGGTGATCGCCGGCTACCCCTGGTTCGACGAATGGGGGCGCGATGCCATGATCTCCCTGCCAGGTCTCACCCTGGCCACCGGCCGCTACGGGGATGCCCGCCGGATCCTGGAAACCTGGTCCCGCTTCCTCGATCAAGGAATGCTGCCCAACACCCTGGGTCCAATGGCAGACACTACCTGCTACAATGCCGCCGATGCCGCCCTTTGGTTCATCGAAGCATTTGGCGTCTATATCCAAGTCACCCAGGATCAGGTCCTGCTCGAGCACCTGTTCCCGCGGGTCGAAGAGATCCTGCTTCGTTACCGGCAAGGGACCCGATATGGCATTGCCATGGATCCCGCCGATGGCCTGTTGCAGGCTGGACAACCCGGGATCCAGGTGACCTGGATGGACGCCAGGGTAGGTGACTGGGTCGTGACCCCCAGGACCGGCAAACCGGTTGAGATCAATGCGCTATGGTACAACGCGCTGTGCCGCGTGGCGGATTTTGCCAGGCAGCTGAATATCGATGGAGATGGCTACCAGCAGATGGCAGCACAAGCGCGGGAAGGATTCACGCGCTTCATCCGTGGTGATGGTTGTGGTCTGTACGACGTGCTCGACGGCCCCGAGGGATCCGACGCAGCACTGCGCCCCAACCAGATTATCGCCGTCAGCCTGCCCCACAGTCCCCTGGAAGAGGAGACCCAGGCCTCAGTGGTCCTTGTGTGCCGTGACAAGTTATTGACCTCTTATGGTCTGCGCTCCCTCGATCCCGACCATCCGGCCTACCACCCCTATTACCAGGGCAATGTCTTAAGCCGCGATAATGCCTACCACCAGGGCACGGTCTGGACCTGGCTGCTGGGCCATTACGCCATCGCCGAATACCGCATCCATGGCGATGCCGAAGCCGCCCTGGCCCGCCTCGAACCGATCCGTGATCACCTGTTGGATGCCGGGCTCGGCAGCGTGAGCGAGATCTTCGATGGCGCCCCGCCCCACCAACCCCGCGGCTGTCCCGCCCAGGCCTGGTCAGTGGCATGTATCCTGGAGGCCTGGTGGCGAATCAAACGCAGCGGCGGGAACAGAAGGCAATCCCCTTCAACCATTGCGCAGACACTCAAGGAGGGATTCAACCATGAACCTTGAATCGGAACACCAGCGACTGAAAGACCATTGGGCCGGCAAAGCGGACTGGCGCCTGTGGGGCCCGTACCTTGCCGAACGGGCCTGGGGTACGGTACGCGAAGACTACAGCGCCGACGGCGATGCCTGGGCGTATTTCGACCACGACCAGGCCCGCTCGCGTGCCTACCGGTGGAGCGGGGATGGCCTGGGAGGTATCTGCGATGATCAGCAGCGTCTTTGTCTGGCGCTGGCCCTGTGGAACGGACTCGATCCGTTCCTCAAGGAACGCGCCTTCGGACTCAACAGCGATCAGGGCAACCACGGCGAAGACGTCAAAGAGTGCTATTTCTATCTGGATGCCACCCCTACGCACAGCCACCTTCACTACCATTACAAATATCCCCAAGGCGAATTCCCCTATCAACGCCTGCTGGATGAGAATGCCCGCCGCAACCGCTGCCAACCTTCTTATTCCCTGCTGGATACCGGCATCTTTTCCCACGACCGCTTTTTCGACGTTGACGTGATCTATGCCAAGGCCGGTCCCACCACCCTTCATTGCCGCATCCAGGCCGTCAACCGTGGTCCCGAGGCGGCCACCCTGCATCTTCTTCCCACCCTGTGGTACCGTAACACCTGGTCGTGGGAGGAGAAGGCGGAGCGGCCGACGCTCTGTTCGGTGCCGCCGCCGCGGGGTGCCGCCTGGGCAATCGCTGCCGAGCACCCCACCCTGGGCTATTATTTCCTCTACGGTGCCGATGATGCCCGACTCCTGTTCACGGAGAACGACAGCAATCGCCAAAGGCTCTGGGGCTTGCCCAACCCCCGGCCTTACGTCAAAGACGCCTTTCACCGCCTCCTGGTCGGGGGAGAGACGGCCGTGGTCAACCCGGACCTTAGGGGCACCAAGTTCAGTGCCTGGCATATCGTGGAACTGGCGCCAGGGCAGGCCGCTGCATTCGACCTGGTGCTGACGGAGGGAATCCTACCCGAACCCTTTGCCCGATCCGAAGTTGTCTTCGAAACGCGCCGGGCCGAGGCTAATGCTTTCTATCACGGGCTGCTGCCGGAAGAGGCGCCGGAGGAGGACCGCCGTATTGTGCGTCAGGCCCTGGCCGGGCTGATCTGGAACCAGCAATTCTATCACTACGACGTGGCCCGCTGGCTCGATGGCGACCAGTCGACACCGCCCGAGGCGCGCAAGAGTGGGCGCAATCGGCATTGGCGCCACCTCAAGGCGCAGGATGTCATCTCCATGCCCGACTGCTGGGAATATCCCTGGTTTGCCGCCTGGGACCTAGCCTTTCAGGCGATGGCCTATGGTCTTGTCGATGCCGCCTTCGCCAAACGCCAGATCGAGCAACTCCTCAGTGAACGCTACCTGCATCCCAACGGTCATGTGCCCGCCTGTGAGTGGAATTTCGGCGACGCCAACCCGCCACTCCGGGCCGCCGCCGCCCTGCAAATCTTCCGCCTGGAACGCGAACGGTCGGGATCGGGGGACTACGATTTCCTCCAGCGGGTGCTCAACAAGCTGCTGCTAAATTACGCCTGGTGGCTGAACCGCAAGGACAGCCGCCATCAAGACCTGTTCGAGGGTGGGTTTCTGGGGCTCGACAACATCTCTGTCTACGACCGCTCCCGCCCGCTGCCGCTGGGATACGCCCTCAAACAGGCCGATGCCACGGGCTGGGCTGCCATGTTCGCCCTCAATCTCACCATGATGGCGGTGGAGCTGGCCGCCGCCGGACGTGAATACGAAGACATCGCCATCCAATGCTATACCCAGTTCCTGGCCATCGCCAACGCCGCCGCCGGACGCTCCTGGCACGGAATCTCCCTGTGGGATCCTCAGGACCATTTCTTCAAGGACCTGATCCTGCAGCCCGACGGCAACTGGCGACATCTGGAAGTGTATTCCTGGGTCGGAATCATCCCCTTGTTTGCCTGTGAAGTGATAGACGCACAAACCCTGACCCACCTTCCCCGTTTCCGTGCGCTCCTGTATGAACACCGCGGGGGACTGTTCGACGGCCATGCCATCTGCGCCTGTCCCGAGTTCGAAAACGAACACGGCGAGCACCTTTTGGCGCTGGTGGACGACTCCATGTTGCCAGGAATCTTACGCCATCTCCTGGATGAGAATGAATTTCTCGCCCCCCACGGCATCCGCAGCCTCAGCCGCTTCCATGCGGCGCGTAACGATCTAGGGGTACTGCCGGGTATCGGTGAGGCGCTCATCGGCTACGAGCCGGGGGAATCCTCCACCCCCTTATTCGGCGGCAATTCCAACTGGCGCGGACCAGTATGGTTCCCCACCAATTTCCTGCTCATCGAGGCACTGGAGAAATTCCACCGCTATCTGGGGGACGGCCTTCGGGTGACGGCACCCGCTCTGGCACCCGACCCGCTCACCCTGAATCAGGTGGCCTGGCACTTGAGCATGCGTCTGGTCGGGCTGTTCCGCCGCGGCCACGATGGACTGATCCCGGCTTTTCCCACCGACAGCCCCCTGCAGCACGATCCCCACTGGCGTGATCGACTGCTTTTCCATGAGTACTTTCACGGCGATACAGGACAGGGCCTGGGTGCATCACACCAGACCGGCTGGACCGCCCTGGTAGCCAATCTGTTGCGCAATTTGCACTCGCCACCGGGAATGTGAAGCAGTTTTTTCGGGGTCACCATTTAGCCAGCCCCTGTCAATAACACGAAAAAACCTCTTGGGAAA
>CAYUPV010000161.1:0-6845 GCA_964445885.1 uncultured Methylococcales bacterium | reverse complement strand
GTCAAGTGTATCCATTTGGCAGCGTTCAGGGGAGGCTGGCTAGATGATTATCAGTACCCTTTTCGTTTCGAAACGAAAAGGGTACTGACCCCTTTTCTCGGGATTATGTCAACCACCAGGTGGCCAATCCCAGGAATGCCATGAAACCGACCACATCGGTGATGGTGGTCAACAAGACGCCGCCGGCCAAGGCCGGGTCGATATTCAGTTTGTCCAGAAGCAGGGGGATGGTGACGCCGGCGAAGGCGGCACATAGCAGATTGATGATCATCGCGGTGGCGATCAGAATGCCGATGTGAACTGCCTGGAACCAGATGGCGGCGATCAGTCCTACCACGATGGCCCATAGCACGCCATTGAAAAAGGCCACGGCGACCTCCTTGTTGAGGAGCACGAACAAGTTGGTGATGCCGATTTGTTTCAGTGCCAGGCCGCGGATGACCAGGGTCAGGGTCTGGGTGCCGGCGATTCCGCCCATGCTGGCGACGATGGGCATCAATACCGCCAGGGCGACTTCCTTCTCGATCGTTTCCTCGAACAGGCCGATCACCCAGGCGGCCAGGAAGGCCGTGCCCAGATTTACTCCCAACCAGACCGCGCGCCGTTTGGCACTCTCAGTGGCCGGAGCCATCATGTCGTCTTCTTCGCTCAAACCGGCCGAACCCATAATGGCGTGATCAGCCTCGTCACGAATGACGTCCACCACGTCGTCCACGGTGATGCGTCCCAGCAGTCGTCCCTGTTCATCGACCACGGGCGCCGAGACCCAGTCGTGGTGTTCGAACAGCATTGCCACGTCCGAGGCCGGCAGGGCGGCGGGGATGGCCTCGATGTCGGTGACCATCAGCCCGCGGACGGTCCTGTCGGGGGGGTTGGTCAACAGGACCGACAGAGGCAGGATCCCGAGCAGCCGGTCGTCCTTGTCCACCACGTACAGACTGTCGGTCAGGTCCGGCAGCTCACCACGGCGGCGCAGGTATCGCAACACCACGTCCAGGGTAATATCCGGTCGTACCGTGATGGTGTCGGTGTGCATCAGGTTGCCGGCGGTATCCTCCGGGAAGGAGAGCACCCGTTCCAGGCGGCTGCGGTCGTTATGGCTGAGAGAGCGGATGACCTGTTCGCGGATCTTGTCAGGCAGGTCCTCGACGATATCGGCCAGATCGTCCGGGTCGAGGGTACCCGCGGCTTCGGCCAGTTCTTCCGAGCGGGTCTTTTCGATCCCCTTGATCAGTGACGCACGCGCCTCTTCCCCCAGCTCGACCAGCACCTCACCCGCGCTTTCTGAAGTGAGAAGGGACCACACGACCAGCCTGTTGGCAGGTTTCAGGGCTTCGAGCAGGTCGGCGATCTCCCCTGGCGTCAGGGCTTGGAGCAAGCGTTTGATTTCCGCCAGTTTGCCGCTTTCCAGGTCTTGGGCGAGCGCTCTCAGATGTTCTGTCGTGGATTCGTGTTCGGTGCTGATGGGCATGCTGAGGGTATCCCTTGACGGCGACGTGCAAAACAATTCATTTTATCAAACAGATATGGCTATTCCGGCCGATTTTCAAGATACTTTGTTCAACTTGTTTCATCGATAAGGCAACCACTTTGAGCCGCAAACTGTTCAAATCCACTGCCATCGTTGGCAGTATGACTTTGGTCTCCCGGGTGCTGGGGTTCATTCGCGACGTGGTGATCGCCTTGCTGTTCGGCGCCGATGCTGCCACGGACGCCTTCTTCGTGGCCTTCAAGATTCCCAACTTTCTCCGCCGTTTGTTTGCCGAAGGAGCGTTTTCCCAAGCCTTCGTCCCGGTGATGGCTGAATACAAGGAGCAGCGTGGTAAGGATGAACTGAAGCAGTTACTTGACCGAACCGCCGGTTCCCTGGCGTTGGTGTTGATGCTGGTCACTCTGTTGGGGGTGGCAGGGGCGCCCTGGGTGATTCTGATCTTCGCCCCGGGATTTACCGGCCACGGTCATCAATATGAGTTGGCGGTGGAGATGCTACGGGTCACTTTTCCTTATCTTTTTTTCATTTCTTCCACCGCCCTGGCCGGCGGTATCCTCAATACTTTCAATCGCTTCGCGGTACCGGCCTTTACCCCGGTTTTGCTGAATATTTGTCTGATTTCCGCTGCCTTCTGGCTCGCCCCGAGACTGCCCGAGCCGATCACCGCCCTGGCCTGGGGGGTGTTTGCCGCCGGCGTCCTTCAACTGTTGTTCCAGTTTCCTCCGCTGTGGCGCCTCAAACTGTTGCCACGCCTGCGTTACGGTTTCCACGATCCGGGAGTGCGCAAGATCCTCAAGTTGATGTTGCCCGCCCTGTTCGGTGTCTCGGTGACCCAGATCAACCTACTGATCGATACTCTGCTGGCTTCGTTCCTGCCCCATGGAAGCATTTCCTGGCTGTATTATTCCGACCGGCTGGTGGAGTTCCCGTTGGGGGTATTTGGGATTGCTCTGGCGACGGTGATCCTTCCCAATCTGTCCAAAGACTGGTCAGCGGGGCGCCATGAAGCCTTCTCGGCATCGATCGACTGGGGCTTGCGCTGGGTGGCCCTGATCGGACTGCCGGCGGCGGTGGGTTTGTTCTTGTTGGCCGAGCCGATTCTGGCGACCCTTTTCCAGTACCGCTCCTTCACTGCCAACGACGTCCACATGGCAGGACTCAGTCTGATGGCCTATTCGGTGGGGCTGGTGGGTTTCATTCTGGTCAAGATCCTGGTGCCCGGGTTTACCTCCAGGCAGGATACCCGTACTCCGGTGCGTTTCGGTGTCTATGCCATGGTGGTGAACCTGATCCTCAACCTCAGTCTGATCTGGACGCTGGCCCATGCCGGTCTGGCGCTGGCGACCTCGCTGGCGGCGTGTGTGAATGCCGGTTTGCTGCTGAGGGGATTGCGAAGGTCGGGGGTTTATCAGCCGTCCAGTGGGTGGCGGCTGTTTCTGCTGCAGGTGATTTTGGCCAACTCTGCGATGGGCGCATTGCTATACCGGTATGCCTGGCACCTGGACTGGATCACCTGGGGAATGCGGGAGCGTCTGCTCCATCTGCTATTGTGGATCGGAATCGGAGCAGTGGTCTATGTGGGCACTCTGCTGGTGGCGGGGATACATCTGAGCCTTCGCGCACAAGGGCAAAAAAGTCATTGAAGTGATCAAGGGGCACTGGCTCTTTTTCCGTAGGGTGACGGTGAGTGTTTTGTTTGATTCACCCAAATAGGCAGCTGAAAAGCGGCTACCATCAAGATCCATCCACAATGGGCAATGCTAAAGCGGATCAGGAGTCCTGATCCAGACACTAAGTGATCTCTATCAGTGCTGAGTAGGAATTGCAACGCGGAGAAAACCTTTCCATATTTGATCACCAGCGGTTCCAAGGCCACGTAAAGGCAGAGATAACCCAGCACAAGCGATCCTGACAGCCAGCCTATCGCGGTTGCAAAACGAACAGGATGGCTCGGTACCACACTCAGCCAAGTGGAGGCACGGGCAGCAACGATCAAATAGGCCATTAAGGCAAGGATGGCTGGAGATCGTCCTTCTTCCCGCAGTAATTCGGTCAGGTTGTCCGTAGCAGCGTAGATCACCACGATAACATAACTGATCGGCAGAAGAATAAATGCCGTAAGGATCAATGCAACCCGGTGGCGTAAGAGGGGTGCCTGAGGGAAAAGACGATGATACACCCCCATCGCGGCACCAAACAGAGCGATGGCCAAGGGAATGAACAAGGCGATCAGGCGGCCGATGATCTCTATGTCACCGGGTAAGGAAGTGACCGGTACACCCACGATATCGTGGAGACTTTCCAGGGGGACCGCGACACGTAACCCCAAAGCAGCGACCACCAGGTAGAGCCCGACATACTTGGCATAGGTCGCGGGTCGAGGCCAGGGATCGGGCACGAGCCGGCGGATGCTCCAAGCTGGAACAGCAAACATCCAGCAGAAAACACAGGCGATGAAAAACGGACTGATCAATGGGAGTCCGGAGGTGAATAATTCGTGGACGTTATAGGGCACACCAGGAAGCAAAGAGAGAATGAAAAAACAGATTCCTATAACAGCGATTAGAGCTGTGAATAAGGTGGGTTGCCCGAGGTTGTGGAACAAATCTGTGGTTATTCCTTTTTGTATCCTGGTCTCCTCTGGAGAGGGAGGATCAGTGGTGACATGAGAAGTCGCCAGAAGATAAGAAAAAGTCAAATAACCTGCGATGCCACCGGCTGTTTCAATGAACCAGTCCGTCAAATCTGCATTTTTGCCTGAGAGGAAGAGTTGTCCCATCTCAATCGCCAAGGCGGGGAGAGCTATCAACGGAATGATTTTCCACCATGGTTTCGATGCAGATGCCCGAATGTCTGGGAAGAAAGCCAAAATGGCGCCGAGAGGATAAAAGAAAAGGAACTTGTGCAACACTTCTGTGGCCGCCCTGAATTCGGTGCCGAAATAGTAGGCGGTGAATGGAACCCGGAAAGCCTGTTCGAGACGTATATGTAGTAGCTGTGGAGTGACATCGATATCGTACGGATAGCCAAACACCAAGCCAAGGACAATTATATAAGACCCATAAAGGAACCAGGTGGAATGCAATTGTGATGGCGATAAACTGTGATTGAAAAAATACGTCTCAGTTTGAACGGGCTTAACGGAAGCGTTCGGCATTATCCGGAAAATCCTGGTTCCAACCCATCCTCCCACCGCCGCTGTGAATATGTCAGTGGTATCACTGACCCGGCTGAATACGAACAACTGACACAGTTCTATAATGGTGGCCGCTGCGATGGTTCTCATCCAAGCGCGTTTGGGAGAAAGTGTATATGCCCAAAGGATCGCGGGTGGTATCCAGAGCAAGATGTCCGTGACTACTTCGTATAATGCCTGAATAGGGGATAAAGTTGCCAGTGCGGAAAAAGGGACGAGTATGAGTCGGCCATTTTTCCATTTGTGATACAGCTCCACCGGACTCAAGGTCAAGTCGAGCGGTAGGATGCTATAGGCAAATAACCCGGCAAGGTACAGATACAGAAGGAGAACGACTTTGTTCTCTAGGTTTCGTGTAAACCGGAGTGCCTCTAGCCAATCGAATACAGCCTGGCCCTGCCACTTCCACAGTCCGATCCCGATGAACGCCCCCATGGATTCGGCCAGAATATCGTTTTGAGACACGGTTCTTGGGGGGAAGAACTGCTGAACAAATTCGATACTGACAGAAAGTAAAGATAAAGTCAGCCACAAAATCAAGGCGGTGAATATCTGTGGTTTTTTTCGTCGAGGTTGGGAGAGGACTTCCATCCAGAGAAAGGACAATGGGATAAACAGCAAAATGTTGGCTACCCAGTCGGCTCTGGAACCGATTCCAAGATCAAGATAAGGGAGATGCTGGAAATCCTGCCAAGCCTGAATCAGTGGTTTAGGATGAAAGTCAAGTGGCACCAAGCTGCCGTAGATGACAAACCCCAGATACCCTAAAGCTAGAGAGAACGATAAATTGCGCACTTTAATGATGGGTTATGGGGGTTGGGCGGCTGGCGGTTTATCCACCCGCCGCCCTCGCCAATTCCTTCTGTAACCCGGCAGAAACCGGCTCGTAACGGGCGAATTCCATGGTGAAACTGCCTTGCCCCTCGGTCAGGGATTTCAATGCCGACTCATAGTCCTGAAGCTCGCCCAGCGGGACCTCGGCCTGGATTAGAATCCAACCGCCCTGCTGGGCTTCGCTGCTGCTCACCCTGCCCCGGCGCGAGGCCAGATCACCGGTGATGTCGCCCATACGACCCTGGGGCGCGGTGACCGAGACCTGCATGATCGGTTCCAGCACGATTGGCTTGGCTTTTGACACAGCATCCAGGAAGGCCTTTCTGCCTGCTGCGACGAAGGCCACTTCCTTGGAGTCCACTGGATGATGCTTGCCGTCGTATACGATGACCCGCACATCCTGGATGGGGAATCCGGCCACATAACCTTCGTTCATCGCCTGGCGGACCCCTTTCTCCACCGCCGGGATGAACTGGGACGGAATCGCGCCACCGACTACCTGGTTGACGAATACGAAACCCGCACCCCGCGGTAGCGGTTCGATTTTCAGGAAAACTTCCCCGAATTGACCGGCACCTCCGGTCTGTTTCTTGTGGCGATGGTGTCCCTCGGCAGGGCGGGTAACGGTCTCGCGGTAGGGAATACTGGGGGGATGGGTGGTGACTTCGATGTTGAACTGAGTTTGAAGGCGTTCCAGGACGACCCGTAGATGCAAGCCGCCCAACCCCCGAATGACGGTTTCATTGGCTTCCGGATCGTGTTCGATGGCCAGGCTCGGATCCTCCGCCGCCAGTTTGTGTAGTGCATCGGACAGTTTCTGCTCATCACCGTGGCGCACCGGTTGCACCGCCAGCCCCACCATGGGTTTCGGCAGTGGTATCGGTTCGAGGTGGAAATAATCCTCATCGTGGGAATCGTGCAGCACAGCGTCGTAGTGGATCGCATCAACCTTGGCCACGGCGCACAGGTCGCCGGGGATGACATGGTCGATCTCGATTTGCTGCTTGCCTTGCAGGCCGAACAGATGGTTGACCTTGAACGGTTTGCGGCCATCCCCGATAAACAACTGACTGTCCTTGCCGATGGTGCCCTGATGAACCCGAAAGATGCCCAGTTTGCCCACGAAGGGATCGACGTTGACCTTGAATACGTGGGCGATAGCGTGCCTGGAGGGTGTGGGTGTGACTTCGACTGGTTTGGCCGCTTCCCCCTCCCCCAAGAAGAATTGGGGTGGATTGCCCTCTGATGGATTGGGCATTAATTCTGCAGGATGCTCTGCGGGGCGGCCGATGCCACGATCTGCTGGTACACGCCCAGGATCAA
>CAYUPV010000160.1:0-6858 GCA_964445885.1 uncultured Methylococcales bacterium | reverse complement strand
CGGGAGATCAGCAGCCGCCAGGACTGCGGCTACCGGATCGCCGGCTTCCGCGGCCGGGAATCGGCCGGAGGCAATCCGCGTCATGGGTCCGGGCTCCGCCCCCGCCGCAGACCCGGCCAAGCAGGAGTCCTTCTTCGCCGCCCTCTTCCCTCTGCTGGACGCCTTCATCCCGTGACTCGTTTCCGGGTTTGCGAATCCGCTTTTCCGGAATTTTCCACTTTCCAGAACGTCCGCGCCCTAATGCACCTGAGCACGGCGTGACCGATCACGGCTACCTCCGGGGCTGGCCGGGGTCGCTCTCCTTGCGGTGTTTCGGTCTTTCGGCCCCGTCCCCCCGAAGGGATTCCCATGACGCAATTGCGGCTCCCCGTACCCGCCCCCAACCATCCCCTCTAGCCCCTCCAGAGAGGGGCGGCACGCATCATGCATGGCAATAAGGCCTAACAAGAGGGTTGCACAAGTTTTTTTGGGTTGTTTTATCGACCAACACCAACCACAGGAGGAACATGATGAAAAAAACATTGGCAAAAGGCTTGGCTCTGGCCGTGGTGGGCACGGCCCTGGCTGTGGGAAGCGCGTGGGCGACATCAATAGACTTCAGCTTTTCAGGAAATTATATCCTGACTGACAGTGGTGGCTCTCCCTCCTATGACACCATTACCTTTACTGCTACTCATGGGCCGGGTAGTGGGGAGGTGTCGAGTTATCATCCGGTGACCGACCCTGTATTCTCTGATTCTGGTAGCGAATATGTGGCGTTGGCCACACTGACGTTAGACGAATCCAATCCGTACAATTTTTCTCCGACCATGTACTATGATGGATTTAAGTTGTTTGACGACAACGGGATTCTCTTGATGCAAGGTAATCTGGAGGCAAAGTCACTTGAGATAAACAACTCTGGCGGGCAGATAAACTCGGTTTTTGCTGGCAACATCTACGACATTGCTCCTGGTCCTTCTTACAGTCTGGGAACTTCACCTATCGTGGATGCTTTTCTTAATCCGTACAATCCCGGAGGCGCAATTACCATTACCCTTCAGTTCAGCGGGGATTTGGGCGAGCTAATCACCATGGGCACTGCGAATGACGACCAGTATACAGGGACTTACTCTGGCACTGCAGCTCCTGTCCCCGAGCCAGCCACCATGCTGCTGCTCGGCAGCGGCTTGGCCGGCCTGGCTGGCGTGGGCCGCAAGAAGATGAAGAAGGCGTAATGTAACCCGATACCAACATACGCCGAACGAGGCCTCCCGGGCGACCGGGGGGCCTTTTTCATGGTTTTCGTGGTTGCCGGAACATCCCAGGATCACCAATTTTCCCACCATCGACGTGAAGGACTACTTCCACGTCTCGGTCTTCGACGGACTCAGCGATCCCGACGCATGGAACGCCTTGCCCTCGCGGGTGGCAGGCAACACCCGCCGGCTGCTCGACATCCTGGCCCAACACGGCATCCGGGCCACCTTCTTCGTCATGGGCTGAGTTGCGGAGCGGCAGCCGCATCTGGCGCGGGGACTCGCCGACGCCGGACACGAGATCGGCTGACCGCCACAGCCACCTGCACCGCCGCGTCCACACCCTGGGGCCGGACCGCTTCCGGGAAAATACCCGCAAGGCCAACCTCCCAGAGGACATCACCAGCAGGCACGTACACGCCTACCGGACGCTCCCCGTTTTCCCTATGCCACCCCAGGAAAAAACATGATAAAATATCCGTTACCTACAGCGCTGTTCCTGGGACGGAAAATACCTGTCGCAGGCGGCGGTTGCGTCCACCTCTTCCCGTACTGATTCACGAGGAACATGCTGCGCCGAATCAACGTGCAGGAGCGACAGCCCGTTGTGCTCTACCTCCATCCCCGGGAAATCAGCCCGGAACAGCTGCGGATGCCGGGTGTGTCCTGGAAATCCCGCTTCCAGCACTACAACACCTCGACAAGACCGAGGCCCGGCTCCACCGCCTGCTCGCGGCTCTCCACTTTGCCCCGCTCGGTGCCAGGTGATGCACAAGACCCAACACGAGCTGCTCGCACGACTCTGGGCTGCACCCCCTCCAGGGGGGCAGCAGGCATGGCTCTTCAACTCCCACGCCAGCGGCACTGCGGACAAATACAACGACGTGGATGTTATCGCGGGCATGGAGACCGTTGCAGAATTCGCAACGATGCGCAAGGCGGGCAATCCATTCACCTGCCGTGGCCCCCAAACCGGGATCGGGATCGCATGAAGGCACCCTCCAGCGAAGCGCTCCGTTGGCTCGCCCAGGCGCAAAACGAGCTCGCTTTCGCCCGGCTCGCGCAACGGGAGAGTTTTCCGGCCCAATGCCGTTTCATTGCCCAGCAGGTGTCTCTGGGAGCCGAAATCCTCGCCTGGGCCGAAGACAAACTTCAACCGGACCGCTGGCTGACATTCCGGCTGAGGCCCGCGGCCTGGTGCATGGCGGCGCGACACCCTCCACCAGTATTGCCGCGTGCACAACAACCAGACCCCAGCGCAACCTGGACCACACCACCCCGGTTCAGGCCCTGAAAAACTGGCGGCCAGCCCAGCCGCATCTCTTTCAGAAGGCGGTATGCAACCTCACGGGTCTTGACAAATAGGACCTTGAAGGCAGCGTATAATTTTGCAGGACTTTATCAAATTTTATACCTGGAAACAACCATGCAATGTTCCAGAAATACTGAAAAAGCCTCTATTTTTCTGGCCACGCTTACGCTGCTACTCTTTCTGGCCGCCTACTTTCCCGTATTCTATATTCTGGTACAAAAATGGGCCAGATCGGAAGAATATACCCATGCTTTTTTTACTGTTCCAATAATTTTGTACCTAGTTTGGGACAAAAAAGACTTCTTGCTCAACAGTCATGGAATAAGTATTGCCCTTGGGCTACCGATTCTCATCTTGTCCACCATCTTCTACCTGATTGCTCTGCAGATACAGGTACCCACCATCAGTTCCCTGGCCATGGTGGCCTCCCTGCTGAGCGTGCTGATTTTTTTAGTGGGCTTTCGCGCCCTGAAAGAGCTGATGGTCCCCATTATTCTCTTACTTATTATCATCCCGATCCCCAACCAATTGTACTCCACGATCACGTTGCCTCTGCAGCTCAAGGTCTCCAAGGTGAGCGAAGCCATAATCAGGCTCATGAGCATACCGGTCCTCCGCGAGGGGAATATCATCCACATTCCCGAAAAGACATTTCAGGTCGTAGAAGCCTGTAGTGGCCTCCGTTCTATGATAACCCTCCTGACCCTCTCGTTGATTATGGGCTATTTTATGTTGACCAGAGCCTTGTCCAGGTGGGCACTGATCGGACTAAGCATACCCATCGCTTTTCTGGTTAATGTTATCAGAGTAATCATCCTTGTATCCATCTACCATTATTTTCATATCGATCTTTCTATTGGAACAACACACACTATTTTAGGACTGTCTGTATTCGTGATCGCAATGATCTTACTATTCTTCTCGCAAAGGATACTGGAAAAGTGGGAAATGACCGAAACAAAAAGTTCGCCATCCTCATAGCGCTCTTTTCTGTTACCTGCCTGCTTGTCTACTTTCACGGACAGCCTGTTCCGGTAACAAAAAAAATCTCCTTGCGGGAAGCGCTAACCGGATTACAGGGTTATAGGGTGGCAAGATATATTACCCTAGAAGATGACGTATACAATTTTCTCGATCTTGACGATTATATTTTTGCTGACTATGTCAGCGACAAGGGGAAAGCCAATCTTTTTATTGGGTATTACTTCTCATCCGACAAGGTGTCTGCAGCACACTCTCCATTGGTATGTTTCCCTGGACAAGGATGGGATATTACTCCACCCTCATGGAATACTCTTTATATTGGGAAAAACGAAATAGGGTATGCAGAGGTTACGGCAACGTTTGGGGAAGAAAAGGAATTAGTATTCTATTGGTACCAAGCAGGAGAGCGCACAAATCCTCAAGTCTATCAAAATAAAATATATACTATATATAATAAGCTCTTCAACGGTGATGGACAACATGCCTTCGTTCGGATTACGGTTCCACTTACCGACTCTTCCCGCGACCAAGCGGAGCAGGTGGCGCATGATTTCATGCGGACCTTTTACCCGAAATTTCTGACGTACATCCGGGAACAAGCCGACAGCAAAGATAACGACTGACAACACATCCCCCCCAGCCGACCAGAAGCCACTTCTGTTCCCTGGAGGGATCGTGGGCAACGAGAAAAGAGTTCCCAGAAGGCTCAAGGAAGGCTCATCACGATGTTTGACGACCGATCCGTTGCATTAGATCGAACAATTTTTCTACTGGATAGTCTGCTCACTATCATAACTTTTATCGGGGCATTTTTTGCCCGTAACTTATTCCCCATAGAAGGTACGGTCGATTTTTACTCCCATCTTTTCCTTATTCCGCTACTCCTTGCCCTGATTCTTGGCTTTCTGCAATATTTCGAGGGCGATGTGAGTCCCCGGCATTCGAACATGCTCAAATACACGTGGGCGGTTTTCAGGGCACTATCTCTGAGCATCGGCATCATTCTCACCTTGTTGTTTTTTCTCAATATTCAGTACGTCAGCAGGGTAGTAATTCTCATATTTTCCATTGCCGAATTCTTTGTTCTGATCGGCGTCCGAGCTATTCTGCTACATTATTTCAAAAAATCGATCAAGAGCGGTAAAAATTACCTCAACATTCTAGTTATCGGCACCGGCATCCGGGCCCGGGAACTTATGAAGGCCCTGCAAGAAAAAACCGAATGGGGTGTCAGGATCGTTGGCTGCCTGGATCCGAATCCTCGGTTCGTAGGCGAGAAAGTGGACGGAGTCCCAGTTCTGGGAACCGTGGCCACCATCAGCGACTGTCTGAAAAAACACGTCATTGACGAGGTGATTGTGGCCATTCCTCGATCTCTGCTTCGGGACGCCGAGCCTATCGCTCAGGCCTGCGAAGAAGAGGGCATTAAACTGCGTTTCATGGCCGATCTTTTCTCCGTCCAGGTTGCCCGGGTATCCCTGGCCCAGGTGGGCAACATCCCCTTGCTCACCATGGAGCCGGTGGCCCAGGACCAAAGCAAACTATTTGTCAAGCGGATCTTCGACCTGGTCCTCACAATCCTGGCCATGCCCGTGGTTCTGCCGATCATGGCCCTGGTCGCCTTGGCCATCAAAATCGACTCCCCGGGGCCTGTGTTTTTTGTTCAAGAACGGGTCGGCCTCCGTAAACATTTATTCCCGCTGTTCAAGTTCAGGTCCATGTGTGTGGATGCAGAGGAAAAACTCAAAGAGATTGAACACCTGAATGAGGCCGAGGGCCCCATCTTCAAAATACGCAATGATCCCCGGGTCACCCGGGTCGGCCGCTTTATCCGCAGGACCAGCCTGGACGAACTGCCGCAGCTTTTCAATGTGCTGCGCGGAGAAATGAGCCTGGTCGGCCCACGACCTATGTCCCAGCGCGATGTAGCCCTGTTCGACAGCGGCATCCAGCGCAAGCGGTTCAGCGTCAAACCGGGGATTACCTGCCTCTGGCAGATTTCCGGCCGCAGCAACTTGCCATTTGACAAATGGCTGGAGCTGGATCTGCAGTACATTGAAAACTGGTCACTATGGCTTGACATAAAAATCCTTATAAAAACTATTCCAGCGGTATTACTTTCGAAGGGTGCTGTGTGATTGCAAAAGGCACCCGATGGGAGTAGGGAAAACAACACCTCGTGAACATACAGAAAACACGTTGCATCCCCCGCTGATAACTTGGTATATTTAATATTGATGGTCCACAACTTCTTTTACCTCAGCCCCAGGACCTGCCAGCCCATTCCATACCGCACGTTTTAGGCACAAAATCTGCATGCTTCCTTACGTGGGCATAAACCAGCGAGAAACAACGACACTCTATGAACGATACGCATAACAGATATTTTTTTATTTTCCTTTTCCTCTGGACGCTTGTTATCGTCCCTTCCATAGCCTACGCTGTTGATGCCACTTTTTCCTGGCTTCCTAGCCAGGAAAGTACGCTCAAAGGATACAAGATCCATTACGGCACCGCCTCACGAGCTTATGACCAAGTCGTCGATGTCGGTAATCCCGGCCCCTCCGCCGACGGCAGGGTCTACGGCACGGTCACTGGCCTAACCGCAGGCATCACCTATTATTTTGCCGCCACCGCCTATGACACCAATGACGTGGAAAGCGACTACTCCCGAGAGGTAATCTGGCCAGCCAGCCCGACCAGTACGAACACCGAAATATTCGGCGACACCCCGGACAGCACTCAGCCGGGCACCCTGAGCGACACATGGCTTGACTCAGACAAGAATCATGCAGCCGAACCGCAGCTCATCCTTCGGTCATCCTCCGCCGCGCCCCCCCATAAACCGGCTGCATCCATTCTCATCAAAGTCGATCTGTCCAGCCTACCGGCAAACATCCGGATTACCAAGGCAACGCTCTACCTCTACCAGACGGTTGCCACGGGCGCGGATACCTACACCACCACGATCTCGCGCCTGAGCGGCATAACTCCGCTCATCCACCAGGCAACCGGATACAATGCCGCCGACAACCAACCTTGGACGCCGGTCACGACCGGGACCACCACCAACGACATTCCCCTGGCCATGGCCGATACTGCTCCACCAACGCAGACCATCGCCCTCGATACCCAGACAGGGTATCGCGCTTGGACCATCACCAGCATGGTACAGAATTGGGTGCAGGATCCTACTGCCAACGTTGGGCTGCTGATCACCGGTTCTGAAACCAGCACCGCCACCGACAGGATCTTTGCGGCCACCGAGAATCCCACCGCTAGTATCCGCCCTAAATTGGTAGTGCATTACGAGCAACAACTACC
>CAYUPV010000159.1:0-6866 GCA_964445885.1 uncultured Methylococcales bacterium | reverse complement strand
AAAACCACCTGGAAGAAGAAATCGGCCATCACTGAGTAATAGACATCACCGTTACTCTTCAAGACCTCCTCCAGGGTATGATCCTCCCCAATCAGGAACCCGACTCCCGGCCACAGTGAATTGACCTCGGCCCCCGGATACATAATTTTATATCCGATCAACATGTACATAAGGCAGGCAACGGCATACAACGCCACATTCTTGGTCAGAATTTCAACGGTGTTCTTGGAGCGCACCAACCCCGACTCGAGCATGGCGAAACCCGCCGCCATCCACATCACCAATGCTCCGGTCATGAGAAAATAGAACGTGTCCAGCGCATAGCTCACTTCAATCAGCTTTTCCATTTTGTCTAGCCCTCAATTATTATTTGCTGTATTCTCAGGATCAGATGGCCTCTGAGCCCGTTTCACCAGTACGGATACGAATCACCTCCTCCAGCGGGGTGACAAAGATCTTTCCATCTCCAATCTTCCCGGTACGAGCAGACTTTTGAATCGCCTCGAGTACCTGGTCAACCAGCTCATCGGTCACTGCCACCTCGATTTTGACCTTGGGCAGAAAATCCACCACATACTCGGCCCCACGATACAGTTCGGTGTGTCCTTTCTGCCGCCCGAAACCTTTGACTTCCGTGACCGTGATACCGGCCACACCCACATCGGACAAAGCTTCTCGCACGTCATCCAGTTTGAATGGTTTAATCACTGCAGATATTAATTTCATTTAGTGCTCCCCCACTAAAGTTACTTGCAATCACCAACTAAGCACTTCCTATGCCAAGTTAATTTCATTGTTTTGCACCACACACTTTCAGGAATACCAACTTATTGAATACGTCATCTCCCTGCTGGTACGCATCAGGACACCCCAGATACTTGCGCTGAAATCACCCCAGCCTACCCCTCCTGCCTCCTGCGACGCATAGCAGCAAGGGGTTTTGCGGTACTCCATACTGCCCGCCTACCACGACCGGGACTAGCAACAAAAACAAGGACCCGCAAACAAAAATTCCTTTCGAACTCAAAATAAATCGCACTTTTTCTGCCCGGAACGCACCAATATAGTGCATATCGCTTTCACGCGTATGCCAGAAGTAACTCTTGAATTATCTGGCGCGATATTTGCTTTGATACTTAATATGGACAGCGAGCACTTTCATCAACAAATCCTTGAGCATTTGGGTAATGCAGTTCTCCTGTTTGACTGCCACAAGCAGCTTCGTTACCTCAATCCCGCCGGCGAGATGCTTTTGGCCATCAGCGCCCAAAAAGCTCTGGGCATGGAGGCAGAGGCAATATTGAACGCCAGACACGGGAAATTCTCTACCGACTTGAAAGACACCATCACCTCCGGCGCACCAAGAGTGGAACGCAATATGTCATTAGTCACAGGAGGGCACTCCATCACCGTACATTGCACCATGACACCTATGTTCGAAGGAGAGCATGTCTGCTCCGTCATAGTGCAGATCGAGGAAGTGGAGCATTTTCAACAGCTCTCACGCGACGAACGCTGGCTGGCCCAACAGAATGCCGTCCACCAACTACTGCGGGGCCTGGCCCATGAAATCAAGAACCCATTGGGAGGATTAAGAGGTGCCGCACAACTTTTGAGCAGCGAACTGCACGATCCGGAATTACTGGAATACACTTCGGTCATCATCGCCGAAGCCGATCGCCTGAGAGCCTTGATCGACAGACTCCTGGCCCCAGATCAGCCACCCCGCAAGAGCAAACTCAATATTCACCTGGTACTGGAACGGGTAAGACAGGTTCTCGAAGCCGAATACCCCCATTTACGTTTCCTGTGCGACTACGATCCCAGCCTTCCTCCACTGTATGGAGACCATGATCAGCTTATCCAGGCATTTCTCAATATCACCCGTAATGCCGCCCAGGCACTGGAAGGGAATGGTGAAATCACCTTGCGCACCCGAATCGAACGCCGGGTGACCATCCGTCAGCGTTCGTACCGGCTGGTACTTCGCATCGATGTCATCGACAAGGGACCAGGTATTCCTGAGGAACTGCTGGAGCAGATTTTCTATCCCATGGTTACCGACCGCGCCGAAGGCACGGGACTTGGCCTGAGCATCGCCCAGACCTTAATCTCCCGTCATAGCGGAATGATCGAATGCCAATCACAGCCCGGTCAAACCTGTTTTACCATTTACCTGCCATTGGAGAGCACTGATGCCCCATGAAATCTGGGTGATCGACGACGACCAATCTATCCGTTGGGTTCTTGACAAGGCCCTGAGCAAGGCAGGCTACAAAGTCTGCGCGTTTGCCGATGCCTCCGAACCTGAACTGTTGCTGCGCCAGACCCGCCCTGACGCTCTGCTCACCGACATCCGTATGCCAGGCATCGATGGGCTGGAATTGTTGCGCCGAATCCAGGAACGCCACCCCAATCTGCCGGTGATCGTGATGACGGCTCACTCCGATCTCGACAGTGCCGTGGCATCTCTCCATGGCGGCGCCTTCGAATATTTGCCAAAGCCCTTCGACCTCGATGAAGTGGTCCAGGTAGTCCAGCGCGCATGCCAGACCTACGGTGGCAGTGAAACCAAAACGGAGACCGACCCTAGCGGCCCGACCCCCGAAATCATCGGTGCCGCGCCGGCGATGCAGGAAGTCTTCCGCGCCATCGGACGCCTGGCACGCTCACACATCACCGTATTGATCACCGGCGAGTCAGGCACCGGGAAAGAATTGATCGCGCGGGCACTTCACCGCCACAGCCCTAGATCACAAGCGCCTTTCATTGCCCTCAACATGGCTGCCATTCCCAAGGACCTGTTGGAATCGGAGCTGTTCGGTCACGAAAAAGGGGCTTTCACGGGGGCCCAGCAACGCCGAATAGGCCGCTTCGAGCAGGCCGATGGGGGTACCCTTTTTCTGGACGAGATCGGCGACATGCCGGCGGAACTCCAGACCCGCCTGCTGCGGGTACTGGCCGAAGGGGAGTTCTATCCCCTGGGCTCTCACACCCCCCGCAAGGTGGATGTACGCATCATCGCCGCCACCCATCAGAATTTAGAGACCCTGGTCACCACGGGACATTTTCGCGAGGACCTCTATCACCGCCTCAATGTCATTCGCATACACACCCCGGCGCTGCGTAAACGCAGGGAGGACATCCCCTTACTGCTGCGCCATTTCCTCAAGCGGGCTGCGAAAGAACTGAGCGTGGAGCCCAAGACCCTGATGCCGGAAGTGGAAAACTATCTTAGCCAGTTAGATTGGCCTGGCAACGTTCGCCAACTGGAGAATGTCTGTCGCTGGCTGACAGTGATGGCACCGGGAAGCAGCGTCCATAACGAGGATCTGCCACCGGAACTGCTACAATCGCCCCCCTCCTCCAAGGCAGATGAAAAACAGCAGGAAACGTCTGACTGGCGTCACAACCTGGCCAAGTGGGCTGCCAGGGAACTGATCGAGGGAAAGCGTGACGTCGCCAAAAAAGCCATTGTCGATGCCGAACGCATTCTGATTTCCACCGCTCTGCAACATACCCGTGGGCGCCGCCAGGATGCTGCACGCCTGCTTGGCTACGGTCGCAATACCCTCACCCGCAAGATCAATGAATTGGGTCTGGAGGAAGACGAAGCGGTACCGATTTGATTCAATATTCTCGCCCAATCATTGGGCAATTTGATCGCCCGCGCACAATTTCAGAGCAGAGTATCTCGCACCGAACCCCTGCCCCTTATGAGACGATACCCTGACGCGATTGTCCCTGATGATCCCAATATTCGAAACTCCAAGCCAGGGAAGGCATCTCCCCAACGAAACGATTGAACGATGACATGGCAGCCAGTAACACCCATGAAATCACCAATTCACCCCCGAGGCATGAAAGCCATAAAAGCCGAGGCAGGGGGGGTTCGGCATCTATGGATCTTTCACGGTAACCGGCCCGCAAGAAAAAGTGTCCAAAGATATGGCATGAATAGTGCTTAAAATACAGTATCAATTCATTGAATCGACAAGAAGGCATCCCCGTGCAACGCAATAAACTGGTCATCATCGGCAACGGCATGGTAGGTCACAACTTTATCGAAACCCTGGTACATAGTAAGGCTGCCAGGAACTTCGACATTGTCACCTTCTGCGAGGAACCCCGTTTGGCTTACGACAGGGTTCATCTGACCTCCTATTTCGAGACCCACAAACCGGACGACCTGGCCCTCACGACCGAAGAGTTCTACCGCCAGCATGATGTCACCGTCCTTCTGGGTGACAAAGCAGTAGAGATTGACCGTGGCCGCAAAATCGTTCGCTCTCAAGAGGGTTTGGAGATACCTTACCATCTGCTGATCCTTGCCACCGGCTCCTTTCCCTTCGTTCCCCCGATTCCCGGTCACGACCGTGAGCACTGTTTCGTCTATCGTACCATCGAGGATCTCGAGGCCATCACCCAGGCAGCCAAAGGCAGCGGTATCGGCGCAGTGGTAGGTGGCGGCCTGCTGGGTCTGGAGGCAGCCAAAGCACTCAAGGATCTGGGGCTGGACACCCACGTGGTGGAATTCGCCCCACGTTTGATGGCGGTCCAGCTGGACGAGGACGGTGGCGCAATGCTGCAACACAAGATCGAAGCTCTGGGGGTCGGCGTCCACACCGGCAAGAACACCCAGAACATCGCCGATGGCAAATTCCGGCAATTGAAAATGGAATTCACCGACGGCGAATCCCTGGAGACCGACATGATCGTGTTCTCCGCTGGCATCCGTCCCCGCGATGAGCTGGCCCGCAAGGCTGGGCTGGACGTGGGTCCACGCGGCGGTATCGTCATCGACGACCACTGCCGGACCTCGGATCCGGACATCTTCGCCATCGGTGAATGTGCCCTGTGGAATGGCCAGATCTTCGGCTTGGTGGCTCCCGGCTATCAGATGGCCAGGGTGGTGACAGAGGTGCTCAATGGCGAGGACGCCCGGTTTACCGGCGCCGATATGAGTACCAAGCTCAAGCTGATGGGCTTCGAAGTGGGGACCATTGGTGATTCCCATGGCCGCATCCAGGGTGCCCAAAGTTACGTCTATAAGAACGAACACAATGAAGTCTACAAACGGCTGATCGTCAGCGAAGACGGCAAGCACCTTTTTGGTGCAGTATTGGTGGGCGACAGCAGTGCTTACGATACTCTGTTGCAATATTACCTCAATGGCATCGAACTCCCCGACCCGCCCGACGCCCTGATCCTGCCGAGTCTGGAAGGGACAAACTTGGGCCTGGGCCCCGACGCCCTGCCCGACACCGCCACGCTATGTTCCTGCCACAATGTCACCAAGGGCCAAATCGTTCAGCTGATCGACAACGACGTGGTGGCCCTGGCCGACATCAAGGCCGAAACCAAGGCTTCCACCGGTTGCGGCGGCTGCGCGGCACTGTTGAAATCCGTGGTGGACAACGAGCTGGAAAAGCGCGGTCTGGAGGTCAATAAGGATATCTGCGAACACTTTCCCTACGGCCGCCAGGAACTGTACCACCTGATTCGGGTGGAACAGATCCGCACATTCGACGAACTGCTTGGAAAACACGGCAAAGGGTTGGGCTGCGACATCTGCAAACCTGCAGTAGGTTCCATTCTGGCCTCCTATTGGAACGACTACGTATTATCGGACAAATACTTCAAACTCCAGGACACCAACGACTACCGTCTCGCCAACCTGCAGAAGGACGGCACCTATTCAGTGGTTCCAAGGGTACCGGGTGGTGAGATCACGCCAGAGAAACTCATCGTCATCGGCGAGGTAGCGAAGAAGTATCATCTCTATACCAAAATCACCGGTGGCCAGCGCATCGACCTGTTCGGCGCGCGGCTGGAGCAGTTGCCGCATATCTGGAAGGATCTGATCGATTCCGGTTTCGAGAGTGGCCACGCGTACGCCAAGTCGGTACGCACGGTCAAGTCCTGCGTCGGCTCCACTTGGTGTCGCTTTGGGGTGCAGGACAGCGTCGGCATGGCGATCCACCTGGAACACCGCTACAAGGGCATCCGCGCGCCCCACAAGATCAAGCTGGCGGTCTCCGGCTGTACCCGCGAATGCGCCGAGGCCCAGTGCAAAGACATCGGCGTCATCGCCACCGAGAAGGGCTGGAACCTGTATGTCTGCGGCAACGGCGGCATGAAACCCCGCCACGCCGACCTGTTCGCCACCGATCTGGACGACCAAACACTGCTCAAATACATCGACCGCTTCATGGCCTTCTATATCCGCACCGCCGATCGGCTGCAACGCACCGCCACCTGGCTTGAGAACCTGGAGGGCGGGCTCGATTACCTGCGTGAAGTCATCATCGAAGACTCGCTGGGTATCTGTGACGAACTGGAAAAGCAGACCCAGCATCTCGTCGAGACCTACGAGTGCGAATGGAAGATGACCCTGGAAAACGAGGAGATCATGAAAAAGCGCTTCCGTTTCTTCGTCAACTCCGACCAGAGCGACGACAACGTCGTCTTCATCGAGGAGCGGGGCCAGATCCGTCCGGCGACGCCGGAGGAAAAAAAGCAGTTCCAAGGCATTCCCATTGAGCTGGAAGAGGCTTCCTGATTTGATTTTTATTCACCGCAGAGGCACAGATGAACAAATCATGTCCAAGACTCATCCATTCGCCGTTAATGCCAGGCAAAACCTGTTTACTTTGATGGATCCCCTCTGTCACGGCAACTGTCATGAATGGTTGGCCATCACCCCGAAGGATGAAAAATCGTTGAGTGGACAGAGGCGTCAGCCGAAACTCACTACTCGGCAACCGTTGGGTTTCGCTTTGCTCAACCTACCATGATTCCCTGAGAAGGCTCTTTCACGGTAACGCTCATGAAGCCACCGCTTCACCCCGAAGCATGAAAGAACC
>CAYUPV010000158.1:0-6937 GCA_964445885.1 uncultured Methylococcales bacterium | reverse complement strand
AGCCTGTTCGATCAGTGGCTGACGCCTTATCGAATCAGGGTGGAAAAACCCTACTCAGCCCCCCTGGCCACTCACCTGTATACCCGCCAGTTCCAGCTGCTCCCGAATGGCAAGAGCGCCTGGAGCTATCCCCGGCTAAAATACGGCGGCGCTCACTTACAAGACCTGGAACATAAGTGGTCCGACATCGCCCGAACCGCATCGACCGGTGCCGCCAGAGGTGCCATCATCTGGCTGGCCGCTTTCCTCCTGATCGCTCTCTTGCGAAGGGGCAGGGCACCCAGGGAACTGCCTTGGATCACGGCCGCCGTCACCTGTGCCGTGTTGATCATCGGAGCCTCCACCCTGGCTGCTCTCAACCTGAAATATCACGTACTGGGGACGGACAAGGTGGGTGAGGACGTGCTCTACCAGACCCTCAAGAGCATTCGCACCGGTCTGGTGCTGGGCACCCTGACCACCCTGGTGATGTTGCCCTTCGCTATCGGACTGGGCGTGTTGGCTGGATATTTCCGCGGCTGGATCGATGACCTGATCCAGTATCTCTACACCACCCTCAACTCCATTCCCGGCGTACTGCTGATTGCCGCTGCCATTCTCATGATCCAGGTCTATATGTCCATCCATGAGACTCAGTTCACCAGCCTGGCGGTGCGAGCCGACTTGCGCCTGTTCTTCCTCTGTTTGATCCTGGGCGTCACCAGCTGGACCGGCCTGTGCCGACTACTGCGCGCTGAAACCCTGAAGTTGCGGGAAATGGAATACGTTCAAGCCGCACGGGCCCTGGGAGTCACTCACCTACGTATCCTGACTCGACACATCGTGCCCAATCTTTTCCATATCGTGCTCATTTCAGTGGTACTGGACTTCAGTGGTTTGGTCCTGGCCGAAGCCGTGCTTTCCTACGTCAACATTGGCGTCGATCCCACCACCTATAGCTGGGGCAACATGATCAACAGTGCCCGCCTGGAACTCGCCCGCGACCCCATCGTCTGGTGGACACTGGCTTCGGCCTTTATTTTCATGTTCACCTTTGTGCTCGCCGCCAATCTGTTTTCCGACACGGTGCGCGATGCCTTCGACCCTCGCCGCGCGGAGACTTGATCATGCCAATCCGGCGAACCATCATCCACACTGACAAACTGTTTCCGCACCAGATCGATGCCTTGGGACAAATCGGCTGCCTGGAACCCAGGGCGGACTATCAGCTGCTGTTGCATGAGCTGCCTGTGGATACGGCGACCCTGTGCGCGCAGCTTCAGTGTGACGTGAATACGTTACCACTGGAATTCGAACCTGCCCGAGTGAGACTTTTGATCAGTGATCTGGACTCCACATTGATCAGCATCGAAACCATCGATGAGATCGCCGCCGAAGTGGGGTTGAAGGATCAGGTGGCCCGCATCACCGAAAAAGCCATGACGGGCGAACTGGATTTCATCGCTGCACTCGAGGAACGGGTCGGTTTACTGGAAGGCCTGCCCACCGCAATGCTGGAAAAGGTGTTCGAACACAAGATGAAACCAGCCATCCAACCTGGCGCCACCTCCACCCTGGTCTGGCTGAAACAACGGAACGTCGTCACTGCGGTGGTCTCTGGCGGATTCACCTTCTTCACCGACAGGTTGCAGGAAATCCTCCCCATCGATCACGCCCGCGCCTGTGAGCTGGAGATCAAAGGAGGACACCTGACTGGCAGACTTCAAGGAACTATCGTCGACAAACACGCCAAGGTCGAATTCCTGCAGGAACTGACACGCAGGCTCGATATCGATCCGTCACAGGTCGTGGCCATAGGGGATGGCGCCAACGACGTACCCATGCTCGAACGAGCGGGACTCGGCGTGGCCTATCACGGCCATGCCATCGCCAGCCGCCATGCCGATGTCCGGATCGACTCGGGTGACTGGCTCGAACTTCGCCATCTGCTTTTGGATCTGCAAGGCTCATGAACACCCTTGTAAACCTGCCCGTCGAATGGAACCCCCCACATGGCTGAACCACTGCTAAGAATCCAGGATCTGTCTATCCAGTTCCAACAAGCCGGAGGCACCATGACGGTGGTGGACAAGGTAGGTTTCGAAATCCATCGGGGCGAGACCTTTGCCTTGGTGGGAGAGTCGGGTTCGGGAAAATCGGTGACGGCCCTGGGAGCAATCCGGCTGCTGCCCCCTGACGCCCACATTGTCTCGGGCCAGGTTCAGCTGCAGGGAAAGGACCTGTTACGTCAGCCTGAGTGGCAGATGAATCAGGTACGTGGCAATCGCATCGCCATGATTTTCCAGGACCCCCAGACCTGCCTCAATCCGATCCAGACAATCGGTTCCCAGATCAAGGAAGTGCTTGCCCGTCACCGGGGTCTTAAGGGCAAGGCAGCTCATCGCGTTAGTGTGGACCTTCTCGACCAGGTGGGCATCCCTGAACCGGAAAGGCGTAGTGGCAGCTATCCTCACCAATTGTCCGGTGGCCAGCGCCAGCGGGCGATGATTGCCATTGCCCTGGCCGGTGAACCTGACCTGCTCATCGCCGACGAACCGACTACCGCCCTCGACGTTACCATTCAGGCTCAGATCATGGCGATGTTGAGGCGCCTGCAACGGCAACGCAACATGACGTTGTGGCTGATCACCCACGATCTCGGACTGGTGGCGGATATCGCCGATTCCGCCACGGTGATGCAACAGGGAAGAATCGTCGAAACCTTTCAGCGCCGCGATGGGCCGCTGTTTGGCCAACCTCGCCACCCCTACACCCGCAAACTCCTGGCCTCGTTACCCCGTCTCGAAAGCTGTCTTGAGCGTCGCCATGAACCAACACCCCCCCTGCTTCAAGTCCGTGATCTCAAGGTCTGGTATCCGATCCGCCGTGGATTGCTAAAACGAGTCAGCGGTTATGTCAAGGCGGTGGATGGCGTTTCCTTCACCCTGGCAAAAGGCAAGACCCTTGCCTTGGTGGGCGAATCCGGCTGTGGCAAGACCACGCTCGGCAAAGCGCTGTTGCAACTGATTCCCGCCACCTCCGGAAGGATCTACTTCAATGGCGAGGAGCTTTCCAAGCTTCCCGTACGAAACCGATGCCGGGCGATGCAGATCGTTTTCCAGGATCCCTTTTCAGCCATGAACCCTAGAATGCTGGTGGGCAACATCATCGCCGAAGGACTGATGTCACTCTATCCCGGAATGACCGCCAGGAAACGCAGAGAAAAGGTGGCGCAATTGCTTGACGAGGTGGGCCTACCCATCTCCTCCAGGCTGCGCTACCCCCATGAATTTTCCGGCGGACAACGCCAACGACTCTGTATTGCACGCGCTTTGGCGGTGGAACCGCAACTGATTGTGTGCGACGAACCCACCAGCGCACTGGACGTTTCGGTCCAGAAACAGATCATCGAACTGCTTCAAAACCTTCAACAGCGCATAGGTATCAGTTACTTGTTCATTACCCACGACCTGGGTGTAGTGGCTGAAATTGCCGATCAGGTCGCGGTGATGTATCAGGGAAAAATTCTCGAACTGGATGAAACCCAGAAGGTCCTGTATTCGCCCCAACACCCCTATACCCAGAAACTGCTGGCAGCGCTGCCAGGAAAAAACCTCTATTCTCCCCTTGCCATGTTCCGCAACAACGCCTCGAATTCTTCAGGCGACAATGCTGGCGCACACAAATAGCCCTGATAGTAATGACAATTCCACTGCCTCAACAAAGCAAGCTGAACCGTGGTTTCCACTCCTTCAGCCACCACTTCAAGATCCAACTCTTCCGCCAGTGCCACGATGGCCCTGATCACGGAGGCGGAACCCGTTTCGCTCAAGCATTGGTGAACGAGTGACTGGTCAATCTTGAGCACATCCACTTGAAACCGTTTGAGACAGGCAAGATTGGAAAAACCGGTGCCAAAATCGTCGACGGCAAAACGTACCCCCACCTCTTTTAGCATGGAGATGGTGCGCAGACTGTCGTCAGGGCTTTTCATCAAAGAGGCTTCATTCACTTCAATTTCCGGACGACAACACTCGGTCATAGCGAGCTGTTGGATGATCTCGAGGGTCCTGCTGGCATAACCGGGTTTCTGGAATTGCCTTGGCGACACGTTTACCGCCACCTGGCTGAGAATCTTGCACAATCCTTCGGAATGCCATTGCTGATGGAACTGACCAATACGTTGCAACACCCATTGATCCAACACGTCGATCAGGCCTGTCTGTTCGGCGACCGGCAGAAATTCCTCGGGTGGCACCCAGTGTTCCGTCTCCTCGTCCCACCAGCGTAGCAAGGCTTCGACGCCCACCAGCGCCTGGTCGCTCACGCGCAACCGGGGCTGCAGATAGACCGCAAAGGATTCACGCTCGAGTGCTATTCGTAGCTTGCCCTCGAGATTCATCCGCTTGACCCGTCCCTGCCTCATCTCCTGCTGAAAGAAGCAGTAACGTTCCCCACCCTGCTGTTTGGCTGCATACATCGCCAGATCCGCCAGCTTGATGAGCTCATGAGGATCTTGGCTGTCCCCTGGAGCCAGGGCAATCCCGATACTGGCGCTGGTGACCACCTCCTGACCTTCAAGGTCGACCGGCCGAGACAGGATCGTGCTGATTTTCTCTGCAATCTGTCCCACCTGTTGCCTGGCTGTCTCATGACAACCATCCAAGCCCAACAGCAACAAGACGAACTCGTCCCCACCCAGACGCGCTGCCGTATCCTCCTCCCTGACCACGCCCCGAATCCGCCTCGCCACCTCGGACAACATCCGGTCCCCCTGGTCATGCCCCAACGTATCGTTGATGGACTTGAAGCGGTCCAAATCGAAAAACAGGACCGCGACTGAAGTCCCTTCCCGTTTGGCGTGGCGACATGCCAGGGTCAGACGGTCCATCAAGAGGGAACGGTTACATAATCCGGTCAACTGGTCATAGAAGGCCAATTGACGGATGACCTCGACCCTGCGTTGACGGTCGGTGATATCGGCAAATACCATGACATAGGCACCCCTGCCACCCTCCTGAGCACGCCCTAGCTGTAGCCAACCCAGGAATGCCTTGCCATTTCTTCGTTTCAGCCAGACCTCCCCTTGCCAGTGTCCTTGCGAATCGAGCTGGCGCTTGATCATGGCACAAAGTGCCTGGTCATCCTCCGCTGGTATGTTTTTTTCTTCCAGAGAAGGGTGCAGTACACAGACGCTCTTCCCCCGAATAACGTTGGCATCGAAACCGGTAAAATCGGTGAAGACCCGGTTCACTTCCAGGATCTTCATTTCGTCATCCAGGATCACCACCGCCTCCAGGCTGCCTTCGAAAACACTGGCAGCTAAACTGAGTTGCTGTTCGATGCGTTTGTGCTCGATCAGTCCACCCAGCACTTTGCCAGTTGTCTTCAAAAAATCCTTTTGTTTCTTGGCCCATCGATGTCCCGGCTCCAGAAACAACACTAGAAGCCCAGTCAGACGATTACCGCTGATCAAGGGTACATGGAAGTGATCGTAATCCGGCCCGACCTCACAAGTGATCATCCCGCTCCCGTCTCGGGAGGTTTGGAACGATAGTTGCCGATCATTCGCGGCCTGACCGCAACAACAATCACCATAGCCGATCTGATTGCAGTATTTCCTGATGTGCCCATCCAAACCCACCTGGACAGCCAGGCGTAAACATCGGGTCTGGTCATCTGCGAGAAATATTCCACCACATCCGGTTTGGCCCGGCCACGGCAAGCCCAACACCTGCTGAATGGCTCTTTGCAGAAACCCCTCCAGGGTCAAATCCTGAGTCGATAGCTCCATCAACCCCGTCAAGCAGTTCTGCTGCTGGATCATGCAGCGCTGGAGTATCTGCTGCTGCCTGATTCGCAATAGATTACGCACCCGCTGACCCAGCAAGGCCCAGTTGACCGGCTTGGTGATGACGTCATAGGCACCTGACTGATAAGCCTGCTGGATCTTTTCATCCACACCCTGATAGGTGGTCATGAGCGCCACGGGTATCGGACTCTCCACCACCCGTGATTGTAACTGGGCACACAGCGTCACGCCGTCACCATCGGGCAACGAGACATCCACCAAGATTGCGTCAGGGCGCAGGTTGGTGAGCGCTTCCAGGCAGGCCTGACAGGTACCGACCGTATGCGTTCGGAAACCGGATTGGCGCAGACTTTCCTCTGCTAATAGGCAGATCATGGGATCGTCATCGACGATCAATACCAATGAGGGAAGCGCAGATGTCTCTTTATCCATTCCGGTTTCGCCGCGGGACACGGTCACGTACTTTAATCTCCCTGTTGAATCTCAGCCCCAAGCAAGCAACAGACCCGCCGATATCCAGCTCCAAGGATCGCCAACAGACGCGCATCCGCTTGCTCAGGTGAATTTTCGAGCAATACCAACCATTGAGCCAAATCTGCCGCCCCCACATGAACACAGGACGACCTAAAGCTGTGGGCGGTGCGGACAATGGTCCTCTCGTCATGATCAATCAGGGCCTGAGCCAATGTTTGCAACCATTGCCGACCTTGCTGCCGGTATAAGGACAATACCCTGTTTAGTAATTGGCTATCCTGGTCCTCAGTCAGTTTTTCGATCTGCCGCCAGGCAGATACATTAAAAATAGCATGAATCTGTCGCTCTTCCACGACACTTTTGTCTGGAACCGACACCTGATCCCTCCCGAGCCAGGCTTTCAAGCAAGCGTACAACTTTTCAACCGTCACCGGTTTATGCAGGCATGCCTCCATTCCGGCGTGCTCACAACGCTCATTGACACCTTCACTGACATCCGCTGTCAAGGCAACGACAGGGCAGGATGAACGACCCAACCGGGATTCCAACGCTTTGATCCGACTGACGATCTGCTAACCGTCCATTCCTGGCAGTTGACAATCCAACTATATCAGATCGAACTGTCTCGCCTACCAAATGTGCAGGGCTATTTTGCCAATGGCCACGACTTCG
>CAYUPV010000157.1:0-7058 GCA_964445885.1 uncultured Methylococcales bacterium | reverse complement strand
ATGTCAGGATTTCGTCTTGGGTATCGAGGCCCACAAGCAAATCAGCGGAAAAAGATGGTAACGATATGGCCTGGAGGCCGCCGCCGCCCGTTTTGGTTTGTATTTCGTGCCAATGTTTTGGGAACGATATTTCCTTGCTATGCCTCAGTCGAAGCAGGAGGATGAAGCGGTGAGAGGGCTGTTGAAAGCAATCGAGAACGAATCTTTCCTCAGTCGTCTGGAACTGCCAGGCTATGATATCTGTAATCATCGCCGGCTGATGCTGGCAAGTGCAATGTTGTGAAAACTATCGGTCAAAGTTTACTTCTCTATGATTGGTTCAATGAGGTATCGGGTGCTGTGCCAATATTCTTGGTACATGGATGTTGTTGAGTGGATGCTGTTTTCCCTTTGGAGTAGTTTCCCATACCGCTGACAGGATCCATTGCTGGGTGATCACCGGCCATGAAAGATTGTGCATCGGCGTGTGTTGTTGAAATGCTCGGAAGGGCTGTCTGGAAATTAAAAAAATGAAGGAAATCGTTAAAGAATGACCCTCTTCAGATCTTCCCCTGTTTCGGGATGCCTTCTGTGTGCCCTGCTGGCGATCAACATGCCTGTGTGGGCGGAAGTGGATGGCTTTCCCGATCGCATCGGTGCCCGGATGGAGTTGGCTGCGACGACGGGCCGAATAGTGGTGGCGGGTGAACCCATCATAGAGATTGGGATGGTCATGACGCTGTATGAGCATGCAGCTTTCCAGCCCTTATGGGGCAATCCGGAAAATATCCAGATTCTGAACCGATGGATCGACCGGTCCTCGGAAGAAGGGCTGACTCCAGCCGATTATCATCTTGAGGCTTTGAACCGATTGATGACGGAAGAACCGCTGTCTCCCGAACAAGAGATCGACAGGGAGTTGTTATTGACCGATGGGCTGCTGCAATTGATCATGCATCTTCGTACCGGTAAGGCCGATCCGAAGCGCCTGTTCAAGGCATGGAACTACGAACCCGATTTGGCTGGTTTCCCGACCATTGATAAGCTGCTCACAACGCTGAAACAGGGCAGGATAGCGGATTTGCTGGCCGATCAATTGCCTAGTGGGATGATCTATTCCAGCTTACGTGAGGGACTAGCCAAGTATCGGGAAATTCAGCAGCAAGGCGGGTGGAAAACAATTGCTCCAGGATCGCCGTTGCACCCCGGTGATGAGGGGGAGCGGATAATACAATTACGGGAACGACTTGGTGTCACAGGCGATTTAGGTGCTGACCAGACAGACCACCCGGCCTTGTTCGATACTGAACTAGAGCTGGCGGTACGTCACTTTCAACAACGCCATCTGTTGGCGGTGGATGGGATTGTGGGGCGTAAAACCTTGGTTGCGCTGAATGTGTCAGTGGAACAAAGGATCCAGCAGATTCGCATCAACATGGAACGCTTGCGTTGGCTCAATCACGGCATTCCCAAGGAATTCATCAGTGTTGATCTGGCAGGGTTCACGGTCCATCACTGGAAAGAAGGGGCCATTACCTGGTCGAGTGCAGTCCAGGTGGGAAAACCCTATCATCAGACCCCGATATTCAGAGATACCATCACCTACGTCGATATCAACCCGACTTGGACTGTCCCCACCAGCATCACCCGCAAGGAGTTGGCACCAAGGCTATTGAAAGCGCCCTTGGAGTATCTGGACAAAAACAATATGGAACTGCTGACGCCTGGAGGCCAGTCTGTGGATCCACAGTCTGTGGACTGGAGCACCCTCAGTCCGAGAACTTTTCCCTATGTACTACGCCAGCGCCCAGGCCCCAACAATGCCCTGGGGCAGATAAAATTCATGTTCCCTAACAAATACCAAGTCTATCTTCATGACACTCCCAGCAAATCCTTGTTTTCCAGAGTGCGTAGGGCCTTCAGTCATGGTTGTATCCGGGTCAGAAAGCCCCTCGAATTGGGAGAGTTACTGCTGGCAGGGAATAAGGATGGATGGAGCAGGTCTCGATTACAGACAATCATTACCTCGGTCAAGACACAAACCGTGATTCTGGAACAGCCCATGCCTATCCTGATCATCTATCTCACTGCCGCTCCGGTATTGAGCGATCTGCATCGCTTTCTGCAATTCAGGCCCGACATCTACCAGCGCGATGAAAAAGTACTCAGGGCCCTCGATGGCCCCGGGTCGTCAAAAGGTTCCAAGCTGCTGGATCTCCAGCAAACGTGATAGAATTACCAGCCACGGGCTTGAAGCCCCTTCTTCTCCCCGGAGAGGTGCCGGAGCTGGCCGAACGGGCCTGACTCGAAATCAGGTGTACGCTCTGCGTACCGAGGGTTCGAATCCCTCCCTCTCCGCCAAAAGCAAATAAAGCATTGTGTTTTGATTTGCCTGCAATGCTTTCATTGAAGAGCTGAAACGAAAGAGGGAGGGATGAGAACCCTCCAGGGTTCGACAAATCGGCAGGAAAGCCGATTTGGACGCGCATTAGCGCGCCCATGGGGTGGCGAGCCAGGGAAGGCTCGACATCAATCCCTCCCTCTCCGCCAAAAGCAAATAAAGCATTGTGTTTTGATTTGAAATACCGTGTTCCCGTTGTCGGGGAAAGGTTTATCGCCGAGATCTTCCAACGGATCAGGGTGCTTGGAACGCTCCTGAGCTGGATCGAATCATACCAGAGTTCGACCAGCCATTTTTGAGGAAGCTGATTCAGCCACCTTTTCGTATCGTCTATCGGCATGATCTGGGCCAAGTTCGCATTGTGCGCGTCTGGCGCAGCGAAACCAGCTAACCCTTGACCCCCTTGCAAGCACTAGATTCATACTTTCTGCTATCTCGGCTTTCCCAATAAGGTTTTTTTTATGTGGATTCAAAAGCAAATCACCCTGTCAACAAAACCACGTGGCTTTCACTTGATCACCCACGAACTGGTCGAGCGGTTACCTGAGCTTAGAGATTTTGGGGTGGGATTGGCGCATTTTTTCATTTGCCATACGTCTGCTTCCCTGACCATCAACGAGAATGCTGATCCCACCGTGCGCTCTGACATGGAGGCTCATTTCAGTCATTTCGTCCCCGAGAACGCCCCTTACTATTATCATACCCTGGAAGGTGCTGATGACATGCCGGCCCATATCAAGTCTTCTCTGCTGGGATCCTCGGTGACCGTGCCCATTGGCAAAGGCAGGTTGCTATTGGGTACCTGGCAGGGGATCTATCTTGGCGAGCACCGTAACCGGGGTGGACGCCGTACTGTTATTGCTACCTTGCAGGGCGAATGAACACCCCCCTGATTCTCGCCGGCGACATTGGCGGCACCAAGACATTGTTATGTCTTGGCTATATGGATCATGGGAGTTTCCGATCTCTGGCCAAAAAGCGTTATGACAGCGCGGGTTACGCCAATTTCGAGGATGTGCTGGCAGACTTTCTGGCCGAAACCGACACTCTCATCACTGCTGCCTGTTTCGGAGTGGCGGGAGCAGTAGTGGCAGGGGTTTGTCGTACGACCAATCTGCCCTGGGTGTTAGATGAAAAAGAACTTTGCCGTCATCTTGGTGGGGCAAAAGTGAAACTCCTCAATGACCTTGAGGCGACAGCCTTTGGCATCCTTCATCTGCCTGAGAGGGATTGTATCGAACTGAATCCAGCTGCCTCATCCCGTTCTGGTGCCCACCAGGCAGTCATTGCTGCCGGAACCGGGCTGGGTGAGGCGTTGATCATCCAAACTGGAAAGACAGAAACCATTGTCGCCACTGAGGGAGGGCATTGCGATTTCGCTCCTATCGATGACCAGCAAGGCTACCTTCTGGCTTGGCTAAGGAAAAAGTATCCAGAGCATGTCAGCTACGAACGGATTCTCTCAGGTCCCGGCTTGGTCAATATTTACCACTTCCTGGTGCAGCAGGATCGGGATCGGGAAAATATCGAGGTGGCCGCCGCCATGGCCCAGAGTGATGCCGCCGCTGTCATCGGTGAGTGGGGGGAGGCGGAACGCGATCAGCTGTGCCATAGGGCCCTGCAACTGTTTTCCCGGATTTACGGGGCCGAGGCTGGCAATCTGGTGTTGAAAAGCCTGGCCTTGGGCGGGGTCTATGTGGCTGGGGGAATTGCCCCTAAAATCCTACAGGTTCTGCAGCAAGGGAATTTTATGGATGGCTTTACTACAAAGGGGCGGTTCGCTGATTTGCTGAAAAAGGTCCCCGTGCGTGTGGTCATGAATACCGAAGTGGTGTTGTTGGGAGCCTTTAATTGGTGTGCGAAGCGTATGCTTCATGGTTGAATTGGGCTGCTACAACCCAGCGAAATCATGAAACGATGGTTCCCCCTGCAACACGCTGGGCATCACGTCAGATCCGTGGATTCGGCTTGAGGGCGTCAGCCGTTCTGACGGTAGTTGTGGAGCCTCCATGGAAGAATGCATAGCGGCTCGAAAACCACTCCTCGGCTCCCTGCCCACCCTGTATTATTTCCGGTAACAACCATGAAATTCCTTTTCACCCCGAAGGATAAAAGACCCAAAGCCGAGGCAGGGGGGTCGGCTCGAGGGCGTATACGGCCTGGACGGCTGTGTCCGAGCTTCCATGGGCGAGCCTGACCGAAAGTCCAGTGGACTTTTGCGGCCGCGCGAGCGCCAGGGTAGGGAGACCCGGGCAGGACTTTCAGGCGCAGCAGGATTGCGTAGCATGAAAGGATTTACAGCGTCTCGAGAGACGAATCCCCTGCCTCGGCCCCCCATGTCACTTTCACGGTAACGCTCATGAAATTACCATTTCACCCCGAAGTATGAAAGAACCACGAGGGTGCCGGTGGCTTGGCTGAAGGGTGCTCGCGCCTTGGACGGGCGCGATCAAGCTTACAGGGAGGTATTCACAGCGTCTCTGAAGACAAGCCTCCAGCACCCACCCAAACTTTCACGGTAACTTTACAATCATCCGATTGCCGGGGTTCTCGGACCCCTCGCAAGAATTAGGTACAATGATTTTGGATTGATGGAAAACAGTAGGGAGAGTCAGGAATGAAAAAAACCTGGGTAGTGGCAGCAGAAAGCAGTCGGGCACGTGTTTTTCAAGCAGAGAACCGTGTCAAGCCGATGAAAGAACTGGAGGGAATGGCCCATCCCAAAGCGCGGGCCAAGGTGTTGGACATCAATGCCGATGATGCCGGCAAGACCTATGACCGTATGGGTCAGGGGATCCACGATATGGAAAAAGAAGTCGACCCCAAGAAGCACGAAGCCGAGGTGTTCGCCAAGGAAATCGCAGAACGCCTGGACAAAGCCCGTGCCATGGGGCAATTTGAGGAGCTGGTTTTGGTTGCAGCGCCTGAATTCCTGGGATTACTGCGCAAGCACCTGAGTCCGAATACGCTCAAGGCGGTGGGGCGTGCGGTGAGCAAGAATCTGGTGCGTGAAGGCGAGGAAAGTATCCGCAAGGCGGCACTCGAACTGGAATGATGCGGATCGGGGTTCCCAAAGAAATCAAGACCGATGAGTACCGGGTCGCCCTGACCCCCGAGGGGGCGCGTTCGCTGGCCGGGGCCGGGCATCGGGTCACGGTTGAGCAGGGCGCTGGTAAGGGCAGTGGTTTCAGCGATCAGGAATACCAACAGGCCGGCGCCACCCTGGGTAGTGCCCGGGACGTCTGGGAAGCCGAGCTGATGCTCAAGGTCAAGGAACCTCAGCCCGTGGAATATTCTTTCCTGCAGGGTCAGATCGTGTTCACCTACTTTCATCTGGCCGCCGCCCCCAAGGAGTTACTGGAGGTGCTGCTGGAGACCCGAACCACTGCGGTTGCCTATGAAACCCTGGAAGACAGCGAGGGCCATCTGCCGCTTCTGGCCCCCATGAGCGGGGTGGCCGGCAATATGGCCACTCTGATGGGCGCCTATTATCTGGCTCGGTTCAATAGCGGGCGGGGTACCCTGTTGGCCAATATTCTGGGTATCGGCTATGGCAAGATCCTGATCATCGGTGACGGTGTGGTTGGCCAGCATGCCGCTCAACGGGCCTGTGCCATGGGGACGCAAGTGGTCATGGCCGGTATCGATCCTGCTCGCGGAGCGGCCCTAAGTCACCGCTTTGGAGATTGCTTCCGCTTCATCGTTTCCTCGCCTGAGACCATTGGCGCGGAAATCACCAATGCCGACTTGGTGGTGGGAGCGGTACTGGTGCGCGGAGCCCGGGCACCCCACGTGGTCACTGAATCGATGATCGAAGCCATGCAAAAGGGTGCGGTCATCGTCGATGTCAGTATCGATCAGGGAGGTTGTGTGGCAACCTCCCACCCCACCACGCACCGGGATCCGGTCTTCACCGTCCACGATGTGCTCCACTACTGCGTCGCCAACATGCCCGGTGCCTATCCCCGTACCTCCACCATTGCTTTGACTAGAACGACCCTGCCCTACGCCCTGAGACTGGCGAGCCAGGGCCTCGATGCCTTGCGTGGTGACGTCGGGTTTGCCAGGGCCGTCAATACCTACCGGGGCCGGATCACCTGTCAGCCGGTGGCGGAATACTGGCAAATGGAGGATCGCTACCGGCCGTTGGCAGAATTGATGGAGGAAAACGGATGAGCGTGACTGTCGATCCCAGGAAATGGAGTGAGGGCAGGGTAGTGGAACTGCATCGGTGGGCAGAACGCCTGTATTCGCTGAGGGTGGAGGCTGACATCGAGCCATTCGAGGCAGGGCAGTTCGGCCGTCTGGGATGGGTGGTCGGAGACGAAGTGGTGGGCCGTCCTTATTCCTTCGTCAATGCCCCAGACGAACGCCCCCTGGATTTCTATTTCATTGTCATTCCCGATGGGATTTTAACCCCCAGGCTGGCCGCTCTGAAGCCTGGTGACAAGGTATGGGTAGGACGCAAGGGTGCCGGTTTCTTCACCCTGAGCCAGGTGCCTGAGGGAAGGCACTTGTGGATGCTCGGCACCGGCACCGCCCTGGGACCCTTTCTCTCTATCCTCAAGACCCCGGAGCCCTGGCAGCGTTTCGAGAGGATCGTGCTGGTCCATGGAGTTCGGACCCGGGCCGAACTGGCCTACCAGGACACCATCGAGGGTTTTCGCCGTGAGCATCC
>CAYUPV010000156.1:0-7159 GCA_964445885.1 uncultured Methylococcales bacterium | reverse complement strand
TGAATCCATCCCTGGAGGCTCGGACGCGGCCGTCCAGGCCGCGTACGCCCTCAAACCACTCCCCTGCTCCCTGCGTGGTTCTTTCATGCTTCGGGATGAAATGGTGATTTCATGAGCGTTACTATGAAAAAGCATTCTCAGGGAATCAGGGTAGGTTGGGTTGAGCGAAGCGAAACCCAACAATGGCCGATTGGTGGGTTTCAGCAGACGCCTCTGTCTACCCAATGATCTTTCATCTGCCGGGATGATGCCAGGGGTTTCATGATCGTTACCGTGAAAGATATTTGATGGGCCGGGAGCAGGAGGTGTCATTGATCGTATTGACTGGGTGTCATCATGACAATTGGAAGACATTCTGGAGCAGGAGGGAGTGATGGTGCGGTGAAGATATTTCAAGTGTTATTCATCATTGGCCTGATGCTGCTACAGGGCGGGTGCTCCACCCTGGAAAAGTGGTTCGAACGCAAGCCGGAACCGGTTGAGGTGATGCCGGAAGAGGATCTTTACAAGCAGGCCAAGGAGAAGCTGGAATCTGGCAATTACACCCGGGCGATCGAGCTGTATCAGGCCTTGGAAACTCGTTACCCCTTTGGCAAGTATGGGCCACAGGTGCTTCTCGATCTGGCCTATGCCCATTACAAACAGGGGGATGCCGAATCTGCACTGGCGACCCTGGATCGGTTCGTCAAACTGTATCCCAATCATAAACGTCTGGATTATGCGTATTATTTGCGTGGATTAGTGCATACCAGCCAGTCGATCGGGTTTGTGGAACGGTATTTTCCAATCAATCTGAGCAAACGTGATTCAACGCCATTGGCGCAGGGGTATCAGGACTTCGTGACCCTGCTGGAAAGATTTCCCGACAGTGAATATGTCGAGGAAGCACAACGGCGCAAATTTGCGTTGTTCAACTTGATGGCGATGCATGAATTGCATGTGGCCAGGTACGATTTTCGCCGTGGATCCTATATTGCCGCCGCTAACCGTGCCCAGCAGATTGTCAGGGACTATCCCCGTACCCACGCCGTTCCTTTCGCGCTCAAAATCATGGCCGATTCCTACCGTTTGCTGGAAATGGATGAACTGGCTGACAAGACCGAGGAAGTTTACGCGCTGAATTTCGGCACATCCGAGCCAACCGTGGAAAAAACACCGGACAATCTGCTTGGATGGATTTTCTGGCTGTTCAGATGGGACTGAAGTCATGCAAGTGGATGTGGCTTGTATCGGTCATGCCTCCTATGATCTGGTGTTTGCCGTACCTTATCAACCGGGGGAAGATGAGAAGTGTGTGGCGGATGCCTATGTCGCCTGCGGAGGAGGGCCGGCCGCCAATGCCGCTGTAGCGGTGGCAAGACTGGAAAGGCACGCGGCTTTTGCCGGCTTTCTGGGCAATGACCTCCATGGGGAGGCGCATTTTCAAGAATTGATCGACGATGGCGTGGAGACCACTTGCGTTCACCGTGGGCATTCTCCCACGCCCTTGTCGGCGGTGCTGGTCAAACCGGATGGTAAAAGATCCCTGATCAACTATCGGGGGGATACCCGCCCCCTCTCAGGTGACGCTCTCCCGTTGGATCGACTTGAGGCAAAGGCGATCCTCTTCGATGGTCATGAGCCGCATGTGTCCCGTCATTGGCTTGGATATTTCCGTGGTCGTGGAAGCAAAACCATATTGGATGCCGGTTCCCTGCACGAGGGCACCAAGGCATTGATGTATAGCGTCGATTATCTGGTGGCCTCGCGCAAATTTGCCACTCAGTGGCTGGGCAAGGATGATCCGGTGTTTGCCCTTAGAGAGCTGGCACATCGCTGTCCTGTTGTGGTCATTACTCTGGGCGAGGAAGGGTTGATCTGGCAACGGGGCGAAGCAGGGGGAGAATTATCTGCCAATCCCGTTCAGGTGGTCGATACCACTGGTGCCGGAGACACCTTTCACGGCGCGTTTGCCACCTGTATCGCCGATGGGATGGGGTGGGAGGAAACCCTGCGTTTCGCCAGTGCCGCGGCAGCCTTGTGCTGTACCAGGATGGGAGGCCGCCCCGGGATTCCCAGCCGGGTCGAGGTGGATGCCCTGATTGCCCGGGAGAGATAGTCAGTACAGATCCACCGGATCGACATCCAGCGACCATCGGACCTTGCGCCGATGGGGGAGTTTCTCCAGCTGGGGTAATAACAGCTTGAGCAGGTGGTGTAATGGGGCCCGGCCGGAAGCTTGGATCAGTAGTTGAAAGCGGTAGCGTCCGGCGCGCTTTGGCATGGGGGCTGGCACAGGACCCAGGGCGGTGATCTCGCTTGTCATCAGCCTTTGTACCAACTGTACAGCCTGCTCCATGAACAGGCGGGGCGGTTCCGGCTGGAGCGCATCTGCCCGCAGCAATGCCTGAAAACTGAATGGGGGAAGTCCGGCCTGGCAGCGCTCTTCCAGCGCCTGGAGAGCAAAGGCTGGATATCCCTGATCGAGCAGGGCGGCCAGGAGCGGATGATGCGGGTGGCGTGTCTGAATGAGTACCTGACCGGGTTTGATATCGCGTCCCGCGCGCCCTGCCACCTGAGTAATCAACTGAGCCATACGTTCAGGCGCCCGGAAATCGGTACTGTACATGCCTGCATCCGCATCGATAACGACGACCAACGTTACGTTGGGAAAGTGGTGGCCTTTGGCGAGCATCTGTGTGCCTAGAAGAATATCGATTCGTCCGCTATGTACTTGATGGATGACCTGTTCCAGGCTCCCTTTGCGGCGGGTGGTATCGCGATCGATACGACCTATCTTTGCCTGGGGGTATAAATCGTTCAGCTCTTTTTCCACCCGTTCCGTTCCCTGGCCCAGAGGAAGCAGGGCCTTGGCACCGCACGAAGGGCAGGTAGGCGGCACATCGACATCGTGACCACAGTGGTGGCAGCGTAATCTGCCAAAGTGGCGGTGTAAGACCAAGCGGGCGTCGCAGCGAGGACAGTTGGCGGTCCAGCCGCAGGCATGACAGATCAGGACTGGGGCGAAGCCTCGTCGGTTGAGGAAAATCAACACCTGTTCCTGGCGCTCAAGGGTATGCTCGATTGCGCTACGCGAATCGGTAGCGAGTCCAGCCTGGAGTTTCAGATTCCGAATGTCCACCCGCTGTATTTTGGGTGGGGCGGCATCGCCCGCCCGCTCAGGCAGTTTCAGGTGACGATACCTTTTCTTTTGGACATTGTGTAGGGATTCAAGTGAGGGGGTCGCCGATCCCAGAACAATGGGGATACCGGCAAGTCTGGCTCTGACGACTGCCAAGTCGCGGGCTGAAAAACGAAATCCTTCCTGCTGCTTGAATGAGGGGTCGTGTTCTTCATCGATCACGATGAGCCCCGGACGGGCCATGGGAGCAAAAATGCCCGAGCGGGTCCCCAGAAGAATGGGAAGATCGCCTCGCTGGAAGCCAAGCCAGGCATTTAGCCTCGCGCCATCGCTCAATCCTGAATGATAGAGGCCGACGGGACAGCCCAAGTATTTCTCGAAGCGTGCCTGTAGCTGCGGTGTCAGAGCGATTTCCGGAAGCAGCACCAGGGCCTGCCGTCCCTTTCTCATGACCACTTCGATCACTCCCAGATAGACTTCGGTCTTACCGCTTCCTGTTACCCCTTCCAACAGAAATGCGCAAAACTTGTCCAGTGCCCCTTCGATTTTTTCGATCGCCTCTTTTTGCGCTGGATTGGGTTCAAACGATGGTTGGCGTTTCTTGACGGAGAGTAAAGGTGTAGTTTCTGACACCAGTAGCCCTCTTTGCTCCAAGGCCTTGGAAGGAGTCCGCCAGTCCCAGTCCAGTATGGACAAGTGGGCCAAGGTCATCATCCCGTCATTTTCCCGAAGTAATCTGAGCAACGCCAGTTGCCGGGTGGCCCGTTTGGAAACCACGGCGTCTTGTCCAGAGGGTGTCAGGCGTAATTGTTTATCGCTACGCAGATGGGCGGGTTTTCCTTGTCGCAACAAGGATGGCAGAGCCGTGGCCAGGATTTCACCCAGGGGGTAGTGGTAGTATCCAGCGGTCCAACGGAGGAATTGGAGATCGCTGGGCCGCAACAAAGGTTCGGAATCGAGTATCTCCAAAGCAGGACGCAATCTTTGCAGATCAATTTCGCTTTCCTGATCCAGGTCCATCAATATGCCGATGCGAGTGGTGCGGCCAAATGGTACTCTTACCCGCATGCCGGGTTTCAGGCTCGTCCCAGGGGAGAGCTGGGGGGGCAGATAATCGAACAAGGTGGGTATATGGACAGGGATCGCCACTTTGAGTACCAACGTCATGAATCTCCAAGCTCTTCCAGTTGGGTCGTATTTTGAAGTATTATCGCTGTTGGAAAATGGTTTTTCTTGTGAAAGGAAACAATGGCGCCAGGATTTTTATGCACAGAATCTGTGGATAAATTTGTGGAAAAGATGCTGCTAGAATGCTGTGAGGCGCATGAATTCTGACCTTTCTTCAAATTGTAAACTTTCTGATCAGGGTTGAAAAAGGTTATATAAACAACAGGTTAACTGGATTCTGATGCGGTCTTGAGCAATTTGGCGGTGAGGGCTTCGAGTCCACGGTGAGAATGTGCATAACTGTTGACATGAAGCGGATTTTTTGTTGAATACGATGAGGGTGGAGGCTCTATGAATTCCCTTTCTTTGCAAGTACTGCGCACGGATGCCTCTGGGATGCCGCTGGAATGGGTCGGCTATCAGGAGGCGGTCAAGCTCTATTGCCTGGAGCAGGTAGCTTATACCTGTGGCACGATTCTTTATCGGATCCATGGTGGGATCAACGCTCGTACCGGCAGACGTAGCATCATAGAAGTGAATTCAATTATTGCCACCTATGGCCGGGAAAATCTGGCGCGTACCCGCAGCACCAATTATGCGCCTCCACTCAATAATCACGCCCTGTTTCGTCGTGACAATCATCTGTGTCTGTATTGCGGACAGAAGTTTCTCCATCGTGATCTGTCGCGTGATCACGTGACACCTCTCAGCCAGGGAGGTCAAGACCACTGGACCAATGTCGTGGCGGCCTGTAAGCGTTGCAACAATCATAAAGCCAATCGCACTCCGGAACAGGCAGGGATGGAGTTGCTAGCCATACCTTTCGTGCCCACCCATGCAGAGTATATTTACCTGCAGGGTCGCAGGGTGCTAAGTGATCAAATGGAATTCCTGCGTGCCCATTTTCCACGGAAAAGCCCACTGCACGCACGACTGGCGATGGTCTAGACCGGATTTTTCCTCATTTGGACCTGAAAACTAGGACACATTGCACCAACCGTTCCAAAAGGACCATAGGGCCAGGCCCAGGAATGCGATCAGTGTCCATGCAGGGATGCTGAGGCCCAGGAAAGTCCAAAGCACTTCACTGCATTCCCCGGTACCACTGATCAGCAGATGGATTGTCTCAGACAAGGGGAAGTGCTCGAAAACGTAGCTCAGACCCGGACCACATGACGGCACTTCATCCTCGGGAAGGTTTTGTATCCAGACGTGGCGGGCGGAGACCCCGGCTCCTCCCAGTGCCAGCAGACCAGCCAAAGTGCCATAGATGCGTGATATGCGGTGATGGAGGGCGCCAAGCAACAATATCACGCCAACCGCCAGCACAAACACCCGTTGAGTGATGCACAACGGGCAGGGTTCCAGGTGTTCCACGAACTGAAACCAGGCGGCGACAACCAATAATGTGGCGCAAAAAAGGAACCCAAGCAAGAAACCTAGTCGGGGCGAAAGCGACATACTCAACAGTCCATGAAATAATTGATATTTATACCTTACCAGATTTGCTCTTATCCACAAGGAGGTAGGTTATGGTGGACTGCAGGAAGCGGGCGTCGTTGACTAGCGACATAGGTAAGTGGCTAAAAACATGGGAAAAGTGCGTAAAACGTAAACAGACTGTCTCTGTTTGGTGACATCTGGAGCCGGGCAATCTAGCAGAAATTTATGTAATCAATTGATCTTGATGGTTTTGTAAGTTATGGCATGGAGAATGCCTTATTTTTTCGTGTGAGATACATCACAGAATTGAAATTTTCAGGAGAAAAAAATGCGTCAATTCATCATGATTGCAACTGCTAGTCTGTTTTCCGGTATGCTTTTTGCGGGTTCGGTGTTAGAGGATCTGGATACGAATAAGGATGGCGCGATCAGTACTGAGGAAGCACAGGCGCAAGCCGAGCTGGCCAAAGACTTCAAGGCGCTTGACCAGAATCAGGATGGAAAGCTGGATGCTGCTGAGTTCGCCCAGTTCGAAACCGCTCAGGCACTGGAGCAGCAGGCAATGCCGGATGCTCCTGCTCCTATGGCAAAATAATCATCGGATATCTTCGGGAAATGCTGCCAGGGATGGCCTCAAATCCGATTGCGAATTGTCCACTGCCAGCACTTTGCATCTCGCCAGGCTCAATCGGGGTGGGTTGATAGAAATGGCAAATGGACTGAGTCTGCTCAGGACGTTCAGGCCCAGAATGAATCGTCGGTTATTGGGAAAAACCGCCACTTCGATATCGTTAATGGTACAACTGTCGCCAATTTGCAACTGATGGATCCGGTATAAGGGAACTGTGATCCGGCTACCGTCAGCCAAGTTACCTGCCTGGGATCTCAGGTATTCGACTTGTCCTTGCTGTTGCAGACGTTCGAGCAGATTCTGGTTGATGGTGGAATAACTGGATCCCGTATCCACCAGAAAATTGACCGGTTCCAATCCTCCCACTTTCCCTTCGACATACAATGTTCCGCTACCTTGGTCTATCAGGGGCACGGACAATTGTGTCTCACTGGCATTGACACTAGCCATGGAGATTACCAGGCTCCAGAACCATCCAAGTTTCATTTCCTACACCCCTGCTATGCTGTTTCTGTCTCCAAGGAGGCTGATGGGATCAAGCATGCCTCTTCGGGTCATGTCACCATCTGCAATGTAGCCTTAAGAGGATAGTACGTTTTAATGGGCCGCAAGAGGCCTGATTCCATCAACCCATGGCCACGTCCATGGGCTTCGGCTAACCCGGCGGCCAGTTCTGCGCCATCATCCGGGATACCGGTGCAATTTTCGGGCTAGGGTAGGAAATCAGTGCTCAAAAGGGTTTCACCGTGGCCAGTATTACGATGGCGAACAGAAACAGAACAGGTATTTCGTTCATC
>CAYUPV010000155.1:0-7313 GCA_964445885.1 uncultured Methylococcales bacterium | reverse complement strand
CCTCCCCCCTCACCCCTCACCCCTCACCCCTCACCCCTCACCCCTCACCCCTCACCCCCATTTTGTTCTATGCTAAAACTATTTTGCACGCAGCAAGTAGGACAAGGATCCATCATGCCTCTGCCGATAAGAACATTCATCGTGATGCTGGCCAGCCTGGTTTGTCTCAATCTCCAGGCGGAAGAACCAATGGAGGAAAATCTGTTCTCAGACGAGGCAGAAACACTTCCCCAGGAACCTGATGAGGGTACGGCAGTCAAGTCTCTGGAACTGGAGGAGGACGAGGGCGCTACTTTATTCGAAACAGAGTCCAGTGCTCCGGCAGGACCGGCCGCCTGGCCAGTGAGCATCGGTGGAGACGGTGGCCTCGAATACCGGTTCTTTCACGATCACGGCATCGACCAGGGGATGGACTATCACAATAATTTCTCCTTCTATCTGCAACCTGAATTCGGCTACCGCTGGAAACGGGGACGCCAATCGGTCGTCTTCCGGCCTTTCTGGCGTTATGATCAGCACGACAGTCGTCGCACCCATTTCGACATCCGTGAACTGGTGTGGCAGGGGAACTGGGGTAATCTGACCGCCCACGTCGGCATCGACAAGGTCTTTTGGGGAGTGACCGAATCACGCCATACCGTCGACATCATCAACCAGACCGACCTGATCGAGAATACCGACACCGAGGACAAACTGGGGCAGCCGATGCTGCGGCTGGACTACAGCCACCTGAAATGGGGTACTGTGAGCCTGTTCTACCTTCCGGTCTCGCGTATCCGTACCTATCCTGGCAAAGAGGGGCGGTTGCGCCCATTTCTGCCAATCACCGCCTCAGCCGTACACGACGGCAACGCCAGCACCACGCATCCCGACTTCGCCCTGCGTTGGGCCCGGACATTCGGCTACTGGGACATCGGCTTAGTCTACTTCCACGGCGTCACTCGCAGGCCCCGTCTGCGGGTCAATTTTGGTTCCTTAGGGCAGCCCAACAGTCTGACGCCGGTCTATGAAATCATCGACCAAGCCAGCCTGGATATCCAGGGCGTCACTGGAAACTGGCTATGGAAGTTCGAGGGGTTTCACCGGGCCGGCCAGGGTAAAACCTTCCAGCAACTCACTGCCGGTTTTGAATACACCTTCAGCGGGATATTCGAAACCGGAGTTGACCTTGGGTTCCTGGGCGAATTTTTATATGACAACCGGGAAAACCAGCTACCGCTGATCAATTTCGTTCCTTTCGAGAAAGATATCTTCGTCGGTACCCGTCTGGCCCTGAATGATGTCCAAAGCACCGAGTTGCTTGCCGGGGTCACCATCGATCTGGATACCGCCACCACATTCTATAATGTCGAGGCAAGCCGCCGTTTTGGCGAACACTGGAAGCTCTATCTCGAACTTCGCGGCTTCGTCAATACCGATCCCAAGGATGCCGGCCACGTTTTCCGCAAGGAAAACTACCTTCAGGCCGAATTGCAATATTACTTCTGAAATTGTCCGGCAGCACTTTCGCACACGCAACCGAGCAGGCCCCGGGCGAAGGTGTCATGCGACAAGAGGCGTACTGGATACATCTTGTTGCCTGAAAGGATACGCACGATCGCCCCCTCGTCGAGCGGCTGCACGGACAGGATCAACATCATGTGGTCCGGCGTGTTCAACAACAACCCACGTTGGTAGGCGCAGGGTTGTTCACCCCGGTAAAGAGGCTGGACCCCCACTGGGAACACCTCTCCCTCCAGTTTGTGCAACCTCACCTGGACAACAAACTCCTCCCCATCATCCCACCACAGTCTGGAAATCACCGCCAGTCCGTCAGGACTGCCGTCTTCATGACCGAAAAGACCAAGCAGATCGCCTACCTGCACTGCTTCACAACCAGACAACACCCTCTCCGAATCTGCGACTATCACCGAAGCAGCGGAAGGGGATCCCCCCTGAAGCCGCCCGAAAACAGCTTCCAGGCCAATTTCCACCTCGGCCTGATCAAGGTCCACATCCCCCTGATCCTCCGCGTCAGCATGAGTCCAAATCTTCCGCCAATGATCCAGCAAAGCGCTTGAGACCGTATCCGTCGGCTGTTCGATCCACTCATATCTCCCCAAGGAACCAACAAGATCGTGCTGACTATCAAGAAATTCCATCAAATCCGTAAGATCAAGCCGTAACCCCTCGCCCGTGGTACGCCAATCAACAGGCACGTCAGAATCCTCATCGATGCCCCAGCCTGCCTGATCGTCCGAGTGCAATTTGACCATGGCCACCCATTTCTCCCCCAGGGAATCCAGTGCCAACACTTCCTGAGGCAGGAGACTAAAGAGATCTGTCATTCCCAGCAATACGGTCTGGATATATTCCCATTCGATGGTGGTGCGAAAACGGTGGCGGAGAAATGACCTCCGGATCCGTTGTTGGACGGCACCCAATTCCAAATTGGAGGAATAGATCCAATGGACATCCAGCCACAGACCTTCGGGCACGGGCCAGTGGGCCAGGCCACATAAGAGAACGATTTGGCGCAGACAGAACAAAGCCTCCGTGGCCGAGCGCATCTCCACCCGACTCTCTCCAGACATCATCCAGCGGGCATAAGTCTGGGCCAGCGCACGCCAGGCCGCTTCCAACGCCCGCCAGCGCTCTGCCATAGCGGATGGTAATGGATAGGCATCCGCCAGTTCCTGGCTCATCCTCCATGCCTGCAACGCTTCCCTGATCTTGCTGCCCAGTCTTTCAGCGCTTCTTGAATATGGCAGACTGGCCAGTTCCTGGGCGCAGGAATACCAAGCGAACAGATCGTTGGCCTGCGACACTCTCTGGGACAATTCCGTGACCGACAGGGATGATGCAGACTCCTCAGCGGTAGGATCGAGATAATGATAGTTTGTCATGGCCTGAAAAAAAGCTAATGATCATCCGTATGGTAGTACAAGCAGACTCAGATGAAAGGATAACCTGAATGCCACACACTCCCACCTTGAACCGGGAGCTATGGCAGCTGGCCCTGCCTATGATCCTTTCCAACCTGTCCACGCCGCTGTTGGGGATGGTGGATACCGCCGTGGTGGGTCACCTGGAACACCCTTATTATCTGGGGGCCGTCGCACTGGGAGGCACCCTATTCAGTTTTTTATTTTGGGGCTTCGGCTTTCTGCGCATGGGCACCACCGGACTGACCGCCCAGGCCCTGGGCCGCAGCGACCCCCAGGAGATCACCGCCACCCTGGGGCGTGCTCTGTTTCTCGCCGGTTTACTCGCCGCCGTGTTGCTGGCCTTGCAACATCATATCGCCATCATCGCTTTCCGGTTACTGGAAGCCAGCCCCCAGGCAGAAGCCTTTGCCCGACAGTATTTTCACATCCGAATCCTCAGCGCCCCAGCCACCCTCGCCACCTATGCCTGTATCGGCTGGTTCATCGGGCTGCAAAACACCCGTATTCCATTGCTGCTGACCCTGTTGATCAATTTCATCAATATCGTGCTCGATTTCGTCTTGGTGTGGAAACTGCAATGGAATGTGGCCGGAGTCGCGACCGCATCGGTAGTGGCCGAATATTCGGGGCTGATGGTCGCCCTGTTCCTGGTCCGAAAACATTGGCGCCGCCTGCCTCACCCGCCCTGGCTGAGGATCTTTCATTGGCCCTCCCTCAAACGGATGTTCGCCATCATTACCCATCTTTTCATCCGGACCCTGCTACTGATATTCAGCTTTGCTTTCTTTACCGCCCAAAGTGCTCGTATGGGGGATGTCATTCTGGCGGCCAACACCATTCTTCTCAATTTTCAAAGTTTCATGGCCTATACCCTGGACGGCTTCGCCCATGCCGCGGAAGCCCTGGTTGGACGGGCCATGGGTAAGCGAAATATACCTTTGTTGCGGCAAACAATCGCTCTCGCCGGGTGCTGGTCACTGGCTTTTTCCCTATGCTTCAGTCTGGCCTATGCCGTGATCGGCGACAGAATCATTCAACTCCTGACCTCACTGACATCGGTTCAGAAAACGGCCGAGCACTATCTGATGTGGGCCGTCGTGCTCCCTCCAATCTCGGCCTGGAGCTTTCTTCTCGACGGTGTCTTCATCGGCCTCACCCGGGCCCGCGAGATGAGAAATGCCATGTTCGTCAGTGTCCTGGCCTGTTACCTGCCCTTGTGGTGGTGGCTGAGACCGTGGGGCAATCCGGGACTTTGGACAGCTTTCACGGCCTTCATGGCCGTCAGAGCCCTACTGATGGAATATCATCGGCTTAAAATCATACGGGATCTCTGAAATTTCTTGGATGATTCATCACAGGGTCAGCGAAACATTTGGAAGGCGTTTTATTTTGCCCATCCATTGGTTATAATTACCAACTCTTTTCCATGGTGGGTGTAGCTCAGTTGGTAGAGCCCTGGATTGTGATTCCAGTGGTCGCCGGTTCAAGTCCGGTCACCCACCCCACCTCCATGGGCCGTTAGCTCAGCTGGTAGAGCAGTGGACTCTTAATCCATTGGTCGAAGGTTCGAATCCTTCACGGCCCACCAATTAAATCAAAGCCTTACCGAACCTTCTGGACAGGGCTTTTTCTCCGGTTCTATGCCGGTTCTATGTCAGAGCGAATTTCGCACCCGTCACGGCCGCCAATCTCTCCGCCGGCGGCCCCGCCACTTCCTCCGAAACAGGGCAAAATCTGTAGCAGAATAGGAAACATAAGCACACGACATGCCGGTTTCCTGGCGGGAAATAGCTACCGGACGGAATCAGCCACTTACAGGGATACCAGTCAGCGGCTCGGACGGTAAGTCGTTGACGGATGGTTTGGATTGTTCATGGCGTGGTAACCATGCCAAGTTTAATACCGCCCTGGAATGTTTCCCGCCAGTTGACACGGATTTTGCCCCAGAAAGTCCCAAGGGGGGGCAAAGGTGAACAGACTTTCAAGGACTGCCGAATCCTGCGATTTCCTACCGTGAAGCACCCCCAGCACCACCCCGGAAAGCACCTCCTCGGACTTCAAGCACGTCGCTGTTGTTTAGGATTTTTTACAGTCTAATGCCTAGGAAGATTAAGGCGTATGTGAAAAGAATCACTTATGGGTTTGCATGATTTCTGCTTATCAAAAGAATCAAACCATTAACTAAAACAAAAGGTGATTGATGTGAGTAGGCGATTTATGGGCGCCATTTTTGCTGTAATTTTATCCGTGTTTGCAGATGTGTCACATCGCGCTTATGCCGCTACATTTGCAGGACTTGGGTATCTCCCCGGAAGCTCAAATAGTCAAGCGTTTGCGGTTTCAGCTGATGGGTCAATTGTTGTTGGGCATAATTTCTTTTCTCCCGGATCTCAAGCATTTGTCTGGACTGCCAATAATGGCATGGAGCCTATCGGACCGAGACAGACTTCACTTGCTTTTGCTCATGGTGTATCTGCTGATGGGAAGATTGTTGTCGGCCAAAGCGATACTACACGTGCTTATAGATGGCAAAAAACAACGGGCATTGTGTCATTGAAGGGAGGCCAGGCCGCATACGGGATATCAGCTGATGGGTCAATTGTTGTTGGTCAAGCTAGTGATCAGCCAGCATACTGGGATGCAACCGGCAACTTGACCTTGCTTGGTGGATTTCCAGGACAACCAATACCTGTAGGAAATACTTCATCTGCCCGTGCTGTTTCCGCTGACGGGTCGGTTATCGTGGGATGGTCAGGAGTTAGTTTGGGAAGCGGCTTTGACTCCCAAGCTTTTCGCTGGACTAAGCAAGATGGGATGATCAGCCTTGGCTCTATAGGGAATAACTGGTTCAGCCGCGCTTTCGATGTTTCTGCAGATGGATCAGTTATCGTAGGAGACACGCGATTCAGAGGTGGAAATTTCCCGAGGCAGGCTATGCTTTGGACTGCTGAAAGGGGAATGATTGGTCTTGGTACACTTCCAGGGACTAATGATGCGACAGCACTTGCGATTTCTGGTGATGGCTCAATAGTGGTAGGGAAATCATCCAAATACGCATTTATATGGGATCAAACGCATGGTATGCGTAACCTTCAGAGCGCCCTCCTTGAGGATTATGGGTTGGATACAACGGGCTGGCAATTAACCGAAGCGAAAGACGTATCCTTCGATGGCTCCACGATTGTTGGAATTGGTATTAATCCTTCTGGCAACATAGAGGCATGGACTGCTAATATCGCCGCTGTTCCATTACCAAAAAGCGCATGGCTCTTTGGTTTTACAATAATTACTTTGGCAAGCTTCACAAGATCTCAGCGGCGTTTCACATCAAGAATCGAAGTTGGCAGCGTATTGTGGGGTGGTTCTTCAGCAGGTCTGAAAACTTAGGCCTTAGCTTTTTGCTGCTCTTCATAGCCCCGTGCCACCAATCCCTTGAGGCCTTCGGCTTTGGAAATGCCTTCGGCTGTATAAACCACGGGTTCCCTGTCTTCATCCAGCATGGCCGATGCAAGCTGAATCAACCCCGCCAGTCCGCTGACTTCGATATCGCCTTCACGGCCAACGCCATAGTTTTCTTCGAGGGTTTTCAACCGCCGTTCTATGGATGAGAGGTTAATCACCATGGCATCTTTCCTCCAATGCTTCCAATCGTTTAAGAATGAGTTTCAGTGTTTCCTGGATTTCCATTTTCTCGGCCACCCGCAAATGGGTTAATGCGAGGGTATGGGCATCACCGATCGGTATTTTTCCTTCACTCGCCAGCTTGGTTATCTCATTGGCGCGTTCGGTGGGGTTATCGGGTAATCCGGTAATATCGACATAAGCCCGATGTTTTACCGGTGCCTGTAGCCTTTCGATAACCAGTTTCATGCAAAACTCATTACCATTCATGGCATCCCGGTAAACCCTGGCCAATAACTCGTCGATGGGGTTATCGATACCGTTTTCCTTACCCCATTTCATGAGGGACTTTTCGACCAAGGTTTTGCGGTGGGTGATACCTGGCGGCTTTCCCTTTGGGTTTCCTGATTGGCCTTTTTTGAATGGCCTTCCGGGTACTCTGTCTTTCGGTGGCATTGCTGTAATGTTGCTGATTTGTATGGTTTCGATTATCCCACGAACCCCCCCTTATTTGGGGGTGGCATAACTCACCATTCCGGCAAGTCATCATCGAAGGATTCACCCGATGCGGTGGGTTTTGGTTTCCGGGTGGGCCTTACCGTCCGGCTGGATACTAAACTATCGACAGTCACCGATAACCCGGTGCGCTCGTTGCCATCCTGTCCCTGCCATCGGTTTTGTGTGCAATCCCCGGTGATCGCTACCATCTCGCCCTTTTGGTGACGTGCCAACACTTCGGCTTGCTTACCGAAGGCAACCAAGGAA
>CAYUPV010000154.1:0-7344 GCA_964445885.1 uncultured Methylococcales bacterium | reverse complement strand
GGGCAATCTCCCACATTTCCGGAACACGCTGAAGAATCTGTTTGCTGCCCTCGCGTACCGAACCGTAGAGCTTGCTAGACAGGATCTTGGCCAGATAATTGGTCATCGCACCCACATTGGGAGAGATGGACATTTCATTGTCGTTCAGGATCACCAACAGATTTGCATCCAGTGAACCCGCATGGTTGAGCGCCTCGAACGCCTGCCCGCCGGTCAGGCCCCCATCACCGATGATGGCCACGGCGCGTTGGTCGCGGTCGTTCAGGGAAGCGGCGATGGCCATTCCCAAGGCGGCGGAGATGGAGGTGCTGGAATGTCCTACGCCAAAGGCATCATAAGGACTCTCGCAGCGTTTGGGAAAAGGGGTCAACCCCCCGCGTTTGCGGATAGTGAGGAGACGGTCGCGGCGGCCGGTGAGAATCTTATGGGGATAGGCCTGGTGCCCTACATCCCAGACCAAGCGATCATGGGGGGTATTGTAGACGAAATGGAGGGCGATGGTCAGTTCCACCGTGCCCAAGCCTGCGGCAAGATGACCACCTGACCGGCTGACGCTCTCCAGCAGATAATGGCGGACCTCCTCGGCGAGGTTGGGAAGCTCTTTTTTATCCAGTTGGCGGAGATCTTCGGGTGAGTTGACCCGGTTGAGAAGGGGATAGCTTGTTTGGTCGATCATAAATTTTGGCTTTGGGCGGTCAGGAATCGGGGTAATGGTCACTAACTGTGGCCATTATCCAACGCACCTGGGTGCTGCGCAAGGTTTTTGGCCTGAGCCGTGTCACAAGTTCTGTTCAGGTCAGGTCTGATTCTTGCCGCTTTTACGTTCCAGGGTGATTCCCAGGATCTCCAGGGCAATGGCAATCAATATCATGACCACGCCTGACCAGATCTCTGGGGCCAGCCATAACAAAAGCGCGCCAAAAAGGATGAGGGTAGTACCCAGAATGCGTCTGTGTATGGTGCGCTTCAGCATGGGCTCCATTCCTTAAATTTTAAACAAAACTTATTTTACCGTGTTTGGAGCGCCAGCAGAATCTGTTGGCTTGCAGTTTGTCAAAGTTTTGGCGACCATTAGAAAACTCATTGGACAAAATACAGGAGCGGGAAGATGAATCAAGAAAATTCACAGGAGCCTGAGCCCTCGCAGACGACCGATCAGACTAAACAAGAGGAGCATCAGGAAGGCCAGGAAGCGATCGAGCAGCTGCAGGCCTCGGTGCAGGAAGCTGTCGAGAGTTCGGAGGATGTGCGGGAAAAGGTGCGCCGCTTGACGGTCGAAGCCCTGGCCGAGGGAAAACTGGATACTTCGGAGGTGAGAGCGGTCATCGAAGCGGTGGTGGGAGGAGCCAGTGCAGGGATCGATAAGCACGGGGGCCGGGCTCGCCAGGCTCTGGAGGATGCCATCCGTGGCCTGGAGGATGGGTTGATCAAGGCGGCCGAGGCCTCGAAGCTGGCATTGGAAGAAGCGGCAAGCCGGGCGGAAGAATTTGCCGAACAGGATGTCAAAAATGCATTCGATCAATTGATAGAACTGGAAAAAATGTATGTCGAGACGTTGGCAGAAGTGGCTCGCAAAGGGGGCGAACAGGCCGGTGAGATGCTGGAGGACATGGCTCGACATGCCAAAAACAGCGGCACCGCCATCGGAGAATACATGACCGAGGTGATGGCGACCCTGCCGCACAAGCTACAGGAGGCAGGCGAGTGGGGATTGAAAGCGAGCCTGGAGAGTACCCGTACCGCAGGAGCGCAACTGGCCGCTATCACTAGTGGCCTTTTGGCCGGAATCGCCGAGGCATTGGAACGGCAGTCGAAAAAACTCCAACAGGATAAACAGGATAAAACTGACAACGGCTGATGTTGTGGGAAGCCGTCAGCGCCGTTCATGACCTGGGTCGCCTGTATGATCTGGCAGTCATTCTGGTGCGTTACGGCTTTGCCGGCATCGTGCGCCGAATCGGTCTGGCGCATGCCTTCGAGCAGGCGGGCAGGGCACTGCACCTCAAAGGGGTGGAAGAGCTGGTGCAGCTCAACACCCCACAGCGTATCCGCCGCGCGCTGGAGGAGATGGGGCCCACCTTCATCAAACTGGGGCAGATCCTCGCGACCAGGGTAGATCTCTTCCCCCCGGACTGGATCGCGGAATTCGAAAAACTTCAGGATCAGGTCCCTCCTTTGCCCTACAAGCATCTGCGCCAGCAACTGGAAGCCGATCTGGGGGCGCCGGTGGAAAAGGTATTCGCCGATTTCAATTACGATGCCCTGGCTGCGGCCTCTATCGCCCAGGTCCATCGTGCCCGCTTGTTCAGCGGTGAGCAAGTGATCGTCAAGATCCGCCGGCCTGGCATCACCGAGATCGTCGAGGCCGATCTCAGGTTGCTGGATCGCCTGGCACGCGTCGTCGAAAGCGAGATCAAGGAAATGCGCCATTACCGCCCAGTGGAAATCGTACACCAGTTTGCGATTTCACTACGGCGTGAGATGGATCTGGAGAACGAGGCGCGCAATGCCGAACGCATGGCCAGCAATTTCGCCGACAATCCCTGGGTCGTAGTGCCAAAGATGTACTGGGAATGGTGCTGTGAATGCCTCAACGTACAGGAATACATCGAGGGTATCCCCGCGCGCAAACTGCAACTGGCGGAGGCCTCCGGCCTCAACCGCAAGATCCTCGCCCGCCGGGGTTGTGATGCGGTGTTGCAGATGATTCTGATCGATGGCTTCTTTCACGCCGACCCCCATCCCGGCAATCTCATCTTCCTGCCCGGAAACCGCATCGCCTTCATCGATTTCGGCATGGTCGGACGCCTCTCCGAGACCCGTCGTTACCAGATCGTGGACATGCTGGCGGCCGTGATCGACCGTGATGCCAGAACTGCGGTCAATGTCCTGTTGGACTGGGCGGGCGAGGTTCACGTTGACGTGGATGCTCTGCTCACCGATGTGGACATCTTCATCGATACTTACCACGGTCTGCCTCTCAAGCAACTGAAGATCGCCAACATCCTCACCGACCTGACGAACCTGATGCGGAGTTATCATCTGGCACTGCCGCCCGATCTGGCGCTTCTGTTCAAGTCTCTGTTGACCCTGGATGGGATGGGCCGGCAGGTGGATCCGGATTTCGACCTGATTTTCGCCGCCACCCCCCATGTGCGGCGTGCCCTGTTCAACCGCTATCGTCCCGATATCGTGCTTAAGCGTGGTTGGCGTACTGCCAGCGAAATGCTGGAGATCATGGCTGCGTTTCCCTATGACATGCGGCGCTTGATCAAAGCGCTCAAGACCGGATCATTGCGTTTCAATGTCGATGTCAATCAGCTCAGCTATTTCAGCTGGGTCATCGACCGCGCCGCCAGCCGTCTGGCGGTAGGTCTGGTCACCTCTTCCCTCATCATCGGCTCGGCGATCGTCATGACAGTGTCGGGTGGTCCCACCCTGTGGGGATTGCCAATGCTGGGGGTGCTGGGTTTTGGAAGTGCCGGAATTGGTGGGATGTGGTTGCTGATCTCAATCTGGCGTGGCGGCCATATCCCCCATGAGGAAAAGGAGGAATGAAATCGCCCGGCACGGAACCGGGCGGGGAAAGTTGATAATGGATTGGTTCAGCCGGCCAAAGTGAGACCGAATACGGTGGCAGCCAGGATCAGATAGCAGATCACGGCCAGACTGGCGTGGGTCAGGATCAGTCCCTTCTGAACTTTTCCAGTGGTATAGCGCTTGTGGGCCGCCGTGACCCCCAGGATGACGATCACCACCACCAGGGCGATATTGATATAGACCCGGCTGTCGCCTGCCAAGGCAGCGCCAATGGCCAGCAAGGCCCCCAAAACCGCCACGCCCGCATGGGTCAGGACCACTTGGCGGGCGACTGGATTGCCGCGGAACAGATCGTAGGCCATGAATACACCGAGAATGGCCACCAGGGTAAAAGCGGCCAGGGAAGAGGTCAGGAGTATCATTGTCATTTCCTCCTTGTTGAAACGCAGTGAAAAGGATTCTTCGGCTTCGCATCACTCGAATGCACCCGGAAATTATACTCCTGTGAATCCTAAGGTTTTAATTTGGTTGTCAAGCCCCACGACTTGACTGTACGTTGTCTTGTAGGATTGGGTGAAGTACAACCCACCCCCTGGTTTCCGAATGGCGGGTTGACGTGGAGAACTCAGAGTCTCGTCCTTTCCTTCCTTTCTCTACACCCTCTGTGACTCTGCGGTGAATCATTGAGAACCTTCAAGAGCCTTCACGGTAAATTTCAATTGAATCCTTGGGGTAAATAGGTTTAGACTGCCAATGACCTCAAAATCAAATCAGAGGAGGCATGAAATGACACACGAAGAATGTATCCAGCACTGCTTGCAATGCGCAATGGACTGCGAGATTTGTTTGGACAAGATGCTGGAGATCTATATGAGTGGGGGAACCAGTACTTGTTGCGGGGGGGAGCAACATGGCCACAGCGAATGCCCCCGCTGCTGCCGCGAATGCCTGGAAGTCTGCCTGATGTGTGCCCAGGCGATGGCCCGGGGCAGCCGCTGGTCGAAGGACATCTGCCGTCTGTGCGCCGACATCTGCGAATGGTGTGCCGAGGAATGCGACAAGCACACCCACGATCACTGCAAGAAATGCGCCGAAAGCTGCCGCACGTGCGCCGCAAGCTGCCGGCAGATGGCAGCTTGAGATAGAACCGGTTTTCACAAAATAAAGGGGCGACCGTCAGGTCGCCCTTTCCCACTGATAGGGCCCGTTTACACGGGTTCTGCTTCGCCATTCTCTAACCCCCTTTGAAAAAAGGGGGGGCGGGGGGAATTTATAAATCATTCATCCCCTGCCATGAAGCCCAACAAATGCAGCAGGCTGGTGAACAGGTTGAACAGGGCGACATACAGGGTTACCGTGGCCAGGATGTAATTGGTCTCCCCGCCGTGGATAATCTGGCTGGTCTGGAACAGAATCAGTCCCGCCATCAGCAACACGAACATGGCTGAGACCGCCAGTGCCAGCCCGGGCATGTGGAAGAAAAAGGCTCCCAGGCCCGCCAGAAAGCCCACCAGGATCCCGGCGAACAGGAAACCACCGAGGAAACTGAAGTCCCGACGCGAAACCAGGGCATAGGCCGACATGCCTAAGAAGATCAACCCGCTTCCTCCCAGCGCTGCCATCACGATCTCATGGCCGTTGGGAATGAATTTGAGATACAGGCTCAGGATCGGTCCCAGGGTCATGCCCATGAAGCCGGTGAGCATGAAGACGAACAACAGCCCCCAGGCGCTGTTGCTGAACTTCTGTGTTAGAAACAGCAGCCCGAAATAGCCCACCAGGGTGATGATCATGCCGGGATGGGGCAGGTTCAGGACCATTGAGATCCCCGCGGTGAAGGCGCTGAATAATAAGGTCATGGCGAGCAGCGCATAAGTGTTGCGCAACACCTTGTTGGTTTCCACGACCCGGGTCCGGGGTCTGCGTAGGACGCGTGTTTGGTTCATCGAGGGATTACCTCCTTTTTGGTTACCGATTAAATTAAGACTCTGACCATGATAGTTTAGTTGCCTCTTGTTTGCATCCATTCCAATGGTTCGCTGCAATCCTACATATGCCCTACCATGAGGTTGGTTTGCAGCAAGGTATCGCGAACCAGTGACCGGTAGTCAACCACAAATTGTGAAGCTGGTATCAGGTACTACGGGCCAAAAAACTATTCTCCAAAACCGGCATCAGCATTGAGAAGACTGTCTTGCTAAAGTCGGAATGGGTACTGCGCAGAACTTACCATTTCGAGTCCCAGGCGATCGAAAGTGCGTTTTGGAAGTTGCTGGGCCTGGAAAATGTGACCAATTGAGGCACCGATGACAGTGAAGCTGGCTTTGGACTGGTATGCCCAGGGGCTGTATTTTGCCGATGCCCTTCATTTCGCTTCAAGCCGTTTATCCGAGTCCCTTCGCTTCTTTCGACCGAACCTTGCTGCGGGGCGCACAGCAAATCCGGCAGGCTCCCAAGGTAGTTGAATCCTGACTAGGTCTGTCCATGGGTAAAAAAATCCACCTTTCAAGGATGCAAGTGCTGATGTGGGGTGTAGGTTGCGGTTCTTACCCCGGAGGTGACGATGAAATCGTCGAAGATGGCGAGACCTTTGGCGTATCCGTCAGGACTGCACCGAGCTGTCCCTGGTATGCTATGCCACCTGTTCTGATACGAAGCCGGTAACCGGCCATTTTGGACATCGTGCTTTCATGGAGTGATGAAAATATTCAGTCCCAGAATTTCCACCACTTCTTTCTGACCTGTCTTGCTTCCCGGCCTTTTTCAGAGCCTCGCTCCAGTTCTTTCTGTTCCTGCTCTGCCTTCTTTTCTGTTTGCCTGGCCAGACCTTTCGGTTTGTCTTCTTTGATGGATTTATCCGACCGGTGCTCCATGGATTGCCATCCGTGTTCGTCTTCTTCGCCTTCGTATTCACCATAGTCCTCTTCGTGCGATCTTCCTTTCATCATAGGTCGCTGCGGTTCTCTGTGCTCGAACGCGGGTCCTGTCTCCCTGCCGGGTTTGCCTTTGCCTGCCCATTGCGGTTTGTCGGCAAAAGCCGGTGTGATTGCGAACGTCATTAACAGAGCTATGAAAATTCTTAATTTCATTGGATTCTCCTGAGAATAAATTCACAGCATGAGGTCTCTATGCATCAGCCAAGTCTGGCTTCGTCATGACAGCAGATATCGGCAGTGAGTTCAAGTGGACAAGTGTCTCAAAGGGTGAAAACGGTTTCTGATGTCAAAATACAGACCTGCAGCCCGAAATAGCAAGAAGATCGAGACTATTTGGCCACTGGGGCCGTTTTCGAATGCGCTCTTGCAATGTCGTCCGGCTCAAGTGATAATAAAAAGCTTTCCGGTGGCCTGCTCCGCCGGTGGATTGTTCCATGGTGGACCGCGTCGGTCCCCCCGCAACGATAGGCTGTAAACCCCGCCAGGCCCGGAAGGGAGCAACGGTAGCAGCTGATTCGTGTGCCGGGGTGTCTGGCTGGCGCGGGCTGCCGCCTTCACTTTCCAGGCATCGATCATGAGCTATCAGGCCCTGGCCCGTAAATGGCGTCCCCGCCGCTTCTCCGAGATCACAGGACAGGCCCATGTCGTCAGAGCGTTGCGTAACGCCCTGATCCACGAGCGTGTCCATCATGCCTATCTGTTCACCGGCACCCGCGGGGTGGGCAAGACCACCATTGCCCGGATTCTCGCCAAGGCGCTCAATTGCAACCACCTCGATGAGGGCGAACCGTGCTGTCGCTGCGACGTGTGCGTGTCAGTGGACGAGGGCCGTTTCGCCGATCTGATCGAGGTGGACGCGGCCTCACGT
>CAYUPV010000153.1:0-7345 GCA_964445885.1 uncultured Methylococcales bacterium | reverse complement strand
CCTGGTGAAAAACAGACAATGGTCGGGGGGGGGGGCGGGTAGTTACGGCGGCGGATTATATTACCCCAATGAAACTGATTACCGAAAGCGACTTGATTCGTATGTTGCAGGCCGAGGGGCTGGAACGATCTCTCCACGGCGCCCTGGAAAACTTGGAAGGTGCTATTAAACGCTGGCAATCATTTCACCACACTTCCCGGCATGTGATCGAATATCCTCAGGGAGTGCTTGAATTGATGCCCTGCGCCGACAAACGCTTTTACAGCTTCAAGTACGTCAACGGCCATCCCGGTAACCCGGCGTGCGGACTGCTCAGCGTGGTTGCCATCGGCCTACTTGCTGAAACGGAAACCGGCTATCCGGTGCTGATGTCTGAAATGACCCTGCTGACTGCGATACGCACTGCGGTGACCACGGCATTGGCCACCCGTTATCTGGCGAGACCAGACAGTTCTTGTCTGGCTATCATCGGCACCGGCTCCCAAGCCGAATTCCAGGTCCAGGCCCTCCGCTGCGTTCTGCCCCTCCGGGAGATCCGCTTCTTCGATCTGAGTGCAACAGCGATGGCCAAATTTTCCCGCAACCTGAGCCATGAATCGCTGCGGCTGAAATCGTGCCGCAGCGTCCAAGAAACCCTGGCTGGGGCCGATGTGATCGTCACCGCCACCGCCGCCCGTCGTCGCGTCCATCTGTTTCCTGCCGAACTCGTCCACCAGGGCGCCCATCTCAATGCCATGGGCGGAGACAGTCGCGGCAAGACCGAACTCGATCCCAAGTTGCTGGGACGCTGCAAGATCGTGGTGGAGTACCTGCCCCAGACCCGCCTTGAGGGGGAAATCCAGAACCGTCCGGATCTCCCCGTACATGCCGAACTCTGGGAATTGGTACAAGGAAAAAAACCGGGACGTGAGAGCGATGATGAGATCACCCTCTTCGATGCGGTGGGCTATGCCCTGGAAGATTACGCCATCCTCACCTGGGTACACAAACTCAGCGAACGTTTAGGGATTTATCATGAAGTGGACATGATCCCCACCCTGGACGACCCCAAAAATCTCTATGGACTGCTGCGCTCGCCATAGAGGGCGGCAACCAGGCGGGCGGTCAACCGTTCGGTGCGTCTTTCGACATCGCAAGCGGGTTTGAACTCGGCGATCTCCAGCCCCAAGATTCTCGGGTCGCCGCGAAACTGGGACAGTGCATGGCACAGCGCAGCACCTGAAAGCCCGGTTGGCACGGGAATCCCAGTGGCTGGCGCATCGCGGGGATCAATGGCATCAAGATCGAGACTGATGCCGATGTGCCGGCAACTTCGGGCCAACCGGGTAAAGCAACGCACCAGCGTGGCAGTCAAGTGATCTCCTGCCAGATCAGGGCTCATGTAATGGACTTGGACGCGCAGGCGATCGAGTAAATCTCGCTCCTCGGGTTCGTAGCTTCTAACGCCGATAAGAATCACGTTTTCCGGAGACAAAATGGGACGCCGACCATAGATCTGCCTGAGACGGACATCCGCCTGCCCCAATAGCGCAGCTATCGGCATCCCATGAATGTTGCCGCTTGGGGTCGTGGCGAAAGTATGGGCATCCATATGGGCATCGATCCAGATCAGTCCCAGGTCGGCAGAAGCCTCGAGCGCTCTCATCGCACCACCCCAGATCCCCATGGCGCTGGAATGGTCACCCCCTAAGCAGGTGAATGGACGGCCCTCCCTGACTTGCTTTTGAACGATCCGGTCAAGCCGGTCGCAGACAACCTTGACGACAGCGGCAGGAGGCAAATTCTCCGTCGGTGGCATGATGAAAGTTTTCCATTCAAGGGAAATACCGGCTTGCTCCAGAATTTTCTTGAACGTCTGAGAGTTTCTCAGAACGATGGGGCCAAGAGTACACCCGGGGTCACGTGCCGCCGCACAGGATGCGATACCGAAAGCGTCTATGGTTTTCACCGCATTGTACGCTCAGTCTGAAGGGTCCAGAAGAAACAAGTTCATACGATCTCCCCTGCACACCAACCTGATGACCAGGCCCATTGGAAGTTGTAGCCACCCAATTGGCCAGTGACGTCAACCACTTCGCCGATAAAGTAAAGGTTGGGAACCAGTTTGCTTTGCATGGTTTTCGATGATAACTCATCGCAACTGACACCGCCGAGTGTGACCTCAGCGGTGCGGTAGCCTTCGGTGCCTTCAGGGACGATGTGCCATTGGTGAAGGTGATTATTAACGGAATCGATCTGCCAGGTGCTCAGTTGCCCCAGGTTTTTTTCAATCAATTCGTTTGGCAGTAATGTGGGTATCAAACGTATTGGCAGTTCACGTGACAACAGGGTTTTCAGTTTCTGTTGCGGATGGGCTTGAATGGCTTTGCTGATCGTATCCTTGATGGATCGTTGAGGGCAAAGATCGATGGTGACAGTGACCCCGGGTTCCCAATAAGAGGAAATCTGCAAAATGGCAGGGCCGCTCAGTCCCCTGTGAGTGAAGAGGATGTCCTCCTGGAAGCTCTGCCCGGCGCTGGACACAGCCGCATGGAGGCTGATTCCTCTCATTTCACCGTAGCGGGCTTTGTCCTCGGGCTTCCAGACGAAAGGAACCAGTCCGGCCCGGGGTCGAACGATTGAATGGGCGAAGGATTCCGCCACTCGGTAACCGAAGGGACTGGCTCCCATTTTGGGGATGGACAGGCCGCCGGTGGCCACCACTAGGGTACGACAATGCCAATGTTGCTGGTTGGTCGTGACATGGAAACCTCCCCTGGGTTGCCTCTCAACCGACGTGGTTCTGGTGTTTAAGTGCAGGGTCACGCCTGCCTGGCGGCATTCTTTCAACAGCATATCGAGGATGTCGCGAGAGCTGCGGTCGCAAAACAACCGCCCTTGTTTTTTCTCATGATAAGGGATTCGGTGGCGCTCCAGCCAGGCGATGAAGTCCCACTGGCTGAAGCGGCTCAGGGCCGATCTGCAGAAATGGGGATTACCGGACAGATAGCGTTCCGGGTCGATCTCAAGGTTGGTGAAATTGCAGCGTCCTCCGCCTGACATGAGAATCTTTTTCCCAGGCTTGTTGGCGTGATCGAGTACGGCGACTTGGCGCCCGCGCCGCCCGGCGGCAATGGCGCACATCAGGCCGGCTGCGCCGGCACCGATAATGAGGACGTCGCAAGCGTGGTGGGATACGGTCATAGCAGGCGGGTCAAATCCTTACCATCAGGGTTCGAATAAAAGCATATAATCCCTCAATAGTTGGTAACCCTTTGTCCTTGTAGGAATATCCAAGTGAAAGGGTTGTGTCGCATTTCGATGGAGGAGGAATCATGAGCAAATCGATCATTTTCAGTCTGGTCATTTTATTGACTTTCTCGGTCACCACCTATGCCGGTTTTTTTGACTTCATGGAAAAAAGCCTGACCGGTGCCGGGGATTCTGCCCAGAGCGCGCAGCAGGCAGTGGGGCAATCAAAGCGGCTGGTCAATCCGGTTCAAGCTACTGCCTCTGGTTCCCTGGTGGACGTTCTGGTTCAGCAGTTGGGGGTGACACCGACCCAGGCTCAGGGAGGCGCTGGAGCGATTTTTCAGGCGGCCAAGGCGAGGATGACCGAGGAGGCCTTCAATACTGTGTCCCAGTCGGTGCCGGGGATGGATAGTCTGTTAGCTGCGGCAAAACAGACGGATTCATCGACGGGGTTGCCTGGTGGTTTGGCGGCCCTGGCCGGAGATCAGGCGGAAAACCTCAATACCGCGGCCTCGCTGGCGGGGACTTTCCAAAATTTAGGGCTTTCCAGCAATATGGTTTCACAGTTTGTTCCGGTGATGGTGGATTATGTCAGGCAAAACGGCGGTGAAGCAGCGGCTTCTTTATTGAGTTCGGCCCTGTCCGGTATATAACGGTTCACGGTGGAGAGATGCGTTTGATACCTGTGCCATCGAAGTCACCAGGGGGTAGCGGGGAGACGGCAGGATCTCCCCGCGGATTCTGATTTCCCGCCACTCAATCCTCGAGCCGGAAACCGACCTTCAATACCACCTGGAAATGGGCAACCTTGCCGTCCTGAATGTGACCTCGTGTTTCCATGACCTGGAACCAGTTGATGTGTTGGAGTGTTTTGGAAGCTCGCTCGATGGCGTTGCGGATGGCCTGGTCGGTACTTTCGCTGGACGAACCGACCAATTCGATAACTTTGTAAACGTGGTCAGACATGTGTTGTCTCCTTTCATTGCAACCCGTGTCGGGGTTCAAGGATAATAGCGCATCTTTTGTTTCACAACTCAGGGATCTATGAAAGAACATTTACAGGGTTTGCTGGAGCAGGCGTTGGAGCGCCTGAAGGCACAAGGAGACATTCCGCCTGAAATCGATGTGCCGGTGCGGGTGGACCGGGCGCGTGACAGTGCCCACGGTGATTTTGCCACCAACCTGGCGCTCGCCATGGCCAAGGTGGCCGGTCAGCCACCCAGACAGTTGGCGGAAAAGATCGTGCAGGCATTGGACGCCGATCCTGCGGTTCGTCAAGTGGAGATTGCAGGTCCCGGATTCATCAACTTTTTCATCGATCCGATGGCGCAGTTTCGGATCGTGCCGCAGATTCTGAGTCAGCGTGCCCGGTTCGGGCGCAGCCAGAGTGGCCGGGGGAAGCGTGTCCACATCGAGTTTGTCTCCGCCAATCCTACCGGTCCGCTCCACGTTGGGCACGGGCGAGGGGCGGCCTATGGCGCGTCGGTGGCCAATCTGTTGGAGGCAGTCGGCTGTCAGGTCCATCGTGAATATTACGTCAACGATGCCGGGCGCCAAATGGACATCCTCACGGCGAGCATCTGGATCCGTTATCTGCAGCGCTGTGGTGAGTCCTTGCCGTTTCCCGAGAATGGCTATCGGGGTGAGTATATTTCCGAGATCGCCAATAGGCTGTATGCCGAGCTTGCCGATCAACTGCGCAGCTCGGCCGATGAGGTGCTCGAGGGGCTGCCTGCCGATACGCCGGAGGGGGACAAAGAGGTCTATATCGATGCGCTGATCGACAGGGCCAGGAACCTGCTGGGCTCCCCGGCCTATGAAAAAATCTTCCAGACCGGACTCAAGGTTATCCTGAGCGATATCCGTGAGGATCTGGAGGCGTTCGGGGTGCGCTATGACGAGTGGTTCTCGGAGCGCCGCCTGGTCCGTTCCTGCCGGGTGCAGCAGGCGTTGGGCCGGCTGCGCGAGGCTGGTTGGCTGTATGAGAAAGACGGCGCCACTTGGTTTGCCTCCAGCCGTCTCGGTGACGAAAAAGACCGGGTGGTGGTGCGCGAGAATGGTCAGACGACTTACCTTGCTTCCGACATTGCTTATCATTTAGACAAGCTGGAACGGGACTTCGAACACCTGATCGACGTTTGGGGCGCCGACCATCATGGTTACGTACCCCGTCTGAAGGCAGCGATGAAGGCCTTGGGCGCCGATGGTGACTGCCTGGAAGTGCGATTGGTCCAATTCGCCGTGCTGTATCGGGGCGAGGAGAGAGTGCCGATGTCCACCCGGGCAGGCGAGTTCGTGACGCTGCGCCAGTTGCGCGAAGAAGTCGGTAAGGATGCGGCACGCTTCTTCTATGTGATGCGCAAGGCCGAGCAGCACAAGGATTTCGATCTGGAGCTGGCGGTTTCACAGTCCAACGACAATCCGGTCTATTATGTTCAGTATGCCCACGCCCGGGTGTGCAGTGTGTTCCGTCAGTTGGAGGAGAAAGGCTGGGAGCGTGACGTCGAGCGTGGTTTGGCGCATCTGAACCAGCTTACCGAAAGTCACGAGCAGGCGCTTTTGACCACGCTGGCGCGCTATCCTGAAATCATCGAGCGTGCAGCAAGGCTGCGTGAACCCCATCAACTGACCCATTATCTGCGCGAATTGGCCGGAGAATTCCATACTTATTACAATGCCCATACCTTTTTGGTGGAGGATGCCCGGTTGCGTGATGTCCGTCTCAACCTGATCGATGCGGTGCGCCAGACCATTGCCAATGGCCTGGATCTGCTGGATGTGTCAGCACCCGAGTCCATGTGAATGGCGCGCAAATCTTCCACTTCACGTCGTCGATCCTCGACTAACAACCGCCGGAGAGCGCAGCGGGATCAGCATGCCGCGCCGTGGTGGATGTGGTCGCTGGGTGCATTGATCCTGGGAGCCTTTGGCTATTTCCTCTACTGGTTGTCGGTTGGCACACCCGCTACTTCGCTGCCAAAACGGGAAAAAGAGATCATCGCCAAACCTGCAGCCAAGACTCCGGAGAAAAAGAAAGAGCCCCGCTTCACTTTCTACACGATCCTCCCTGAAAAAGAGGTGATCGTTCCCGAAGGAGAAGTGAAAGTCCGTAAACGTCAGGAACATTTGGGGCAAAAACCCAGCGGGCATTATTTCATCCAGGCCGGGTCTTTCCGCACTCATGCAGATGCTGACAGGCTGAAGGCGCAGTTGGCCCTGCTGGGAGTTCAGGCGCGGATCGAGCAGGCCAAGGTGAAGGGTTCGGTTTGGCATCGAGTGAGAATGGGACCTTTTGCCAGCATGACAGAAGTGGAGTCGCTTCGCTCCAGACTAAGGAAGCACCGCATCGACAGTGTGGTCCAGACGGCCAAGCGATGATGAAATACTGGCTATGTTTGGTGATAGTGTTGCTGGCAGGTTGCTCCAGCGTACCTTCTAATCCCAAGGTCATTCCCCATGCAGTGTCTATGGAAGGCCACGGATGGTGGTATGTCTCATTCCGGTTCGACTGGCCGGAGGGCGAGTCTCCCGCCTGGCACCGGGACGTGATGGTGGCCCACCGGGTCATCGCGCCGGTTCTGGCTGGCCATCGCAATAAGATTACGCTATGGCGCGTTCATCGGCGGGCGGTACGTGATGCGGCAGGGCACCAACTCAGCTTCATCTTCTATGCTTCTCCTGAGACGGCTTACAGAGTCTATGAGGACATCAAGGCCAATCCCGATCTGTCCTTCTGGCGTCAGGAAGGTTTGATACAGCAGGTGCAATTCGACGACCCCTCTCATATCACCCGACCAGGTATCCAGGACACCAGCGATCCCGCCTGGCCTTTGATCATTCAGAAAACCTGGCCTGCCTACATCATGGGCATCAGCGAGATGTGGCTGGACCTGGTGACCCGCCTGGGTACCGAATATGCGTCAAATTCCCACGACGAAAAGCCCTACCGTAAAATCAGTCTGATCCTGAACAGGCTTTGGGCCGATAACGCCCGCCATGCTTTATTTCACCATCTCAATGCTGTCTACGCTTATCAGCCATTCCTGACTCGTTACTGATGTTACCGTGAAAGATACCTTGGGGCAGGAGGCAGGGACTTGTTTTCAGGGACGCC
>CAYUPV010000152.1:0-7373 GCA_964445885.1 uncultured Methylococcales bacterium | reverse complement strand
AGGGGGATCGAGGGGGATTTCTTCCCTCAGGGTGAGGGTTGGCCTATTCCCTGTATGGGAGGGTTTCCAGCCTGACCATAGACTTCGTAAGGTGGGTAGAGGCGAAGCCGAAACCGAAATCCGCCGTGATGATTGTTGGGCTTTGTTTCGCTCAGCCTACAATCTTTCATCTGCCGGGGTGATGCCAGGGGCTTCATGAGCGTTACCGTAGATGTTGATTTGGTGTGATTAGGAAAAAACAAGCGCCAACGACGTGCCAGGCAATGATCCTTCATTACGGAGACATAAGATCATAATCCTGTCGTCCTCTGCTTCCTAACAGCATTCACGGTATACTACTCAAGCTAGATTCATATTAGGGAGAAGCGATGCGGGAGTTCAATCCTTTCGGCAGTCGTGACCGTCTGACTGCCGCAGACCAGGTGATCTTTTACCGTCTTGACCGTCTGGAATCAGAGAGGCTTGGGAATGTTTCCCAGTTGCCTTTCAGTATCAAGATATTGCTTGAGTCGATGCTTAGAAATTGCGATGGCCAATTGATTCAGGAGCAGGATGTGGCCGCCTTGGCCGCTTGGAATCCGGCAGGCAGCAACCGCGAAGAAATTCCCTTCATGCCAGCCAGGGTGCTCTTGCAGGACTTTACCGGAGTGCCCGCATTGGTGGATCTGGCGGCAATGCGCGATTGCATGGCCCGTTTTGGCAAGGATCCTGCCCGGGTAGAACCTCTGATTCCAGCAGAGCTGGTGGTGGATCATTCGATTCAGGTCGATGTCTATGCTTCGCCCGAAGCCTTGCAGGAAAATATGCGACTGGAATTCCAGCGTAACCTGGAGCGTTACCAGTTCCTCAAATGGGGGCAGCAGGCCTACGAATCGTTCAAGGTGATTCCCCCTGGAGTGGGAATCGTACATCAGGTGAATCTGGAGTATCTGGCCCGTGGTGTGTTCTTACACCAGGGGATCGCCTATCCGGACAGCCTGGTGGGTACGGACTCCCATACCACCATGATCAATGGTCTTGGCATTCTGGGATGGGGTGTGGGGGGAATCGAAGCAGAGGCCGGAATGCTCGGCCAGCCTCTCTACATGTTACCCCCGGAGGTGATCGGATTCGAGTTGACGGGTGAACTGCCGGAAGGGGCGACCGCCACCGATCTGGTGCTGCGGGTCACAGAATTGCTGCGCCAACACGGGGTGGTGGGCAAGTTCGTAGAATTCTTCGGTCATGGATTGTCCAACATCAGCGTACCGGATCGAGCCACCGTGGCCAATATGGCGCCGGAATATGGTGCCACCGTTGGCTTTTTCCCTGTCGACCAAGCAGTTCTGGAGTTTATGAAGTCGACCGGTCGATCACCTTCGCAGGTGACACTGATCGAGGAATATTGTAAGGCCCAGGGTCTCTTTCGTGACGATGACACACCTGCTCCCCGCTTCAGCGAAAGGCTCAGCCTGGATCTGGCAACGGTGCAGCCGAGTCTGGCGGGCCCAAGGAGACCCCAGGACCGGGTAACCGTGGCAACACTCAAGCAATCATTTCGCACCGCATTGACGCAGCCTGTTCAACACGGCGGTTTTGCCGTGCGGGACAATGAAGCCGACAAACGGGTGGCTGTGGAACTGGATCATCGTCAGGTTGAATTGGGACATGGTTCGGTAGTGATTGCTGCCATTACCAGTTGTACCAATACCAGCAATCCGTCAGTGATGCTCGGGGCGGGGCTGTTGGCCAAAAAAGCTGCGGAAAGGGGGCTGGTGACACCGCCGACGGTCAAGACCAGCCTGGCTCCGGGATCAAGGGTGGTGACCGAATATCTAAAGGACACCGGATTGCTTCCCTATCTGGAGCAACTGGGATTTTATACCGTGGGGTATGGGTGTACCACTTGCATCGGCAACAGCGGTCCCCTGCCGGAACCGGTGGCACAGGCGATCCAATCCGGTCATCTTGTGGCCGCGGCCGTGCTCTCCGGTAACCGAAATTTCGAGGGCCGGGTACATCCATTGACTCGCGCCAACTTTCTGGCATCGCCACCGTTGGTAGTGGCCTATGCATTGGCAGGGACGGTGGACATCGATTTGACCACTGAACCACTCGGCCACGATCGTGAAGGTCAGCCCGTCTATCTACGCGATATCTGGCCCTCCAAGGCTGAATTGCGGGAAGTGCTGGCAAGTGCCTTCGATGCTGACAAGTTCAGGAAAGTGTACAAGAATCTGGAAGAATTCAATCCCGACTGGAATCTGATCCGGGTGCCTGCCGGGGTGCTTTATGACTGGCCACCTGATTCCACCTATATCCAGGAACCACCTTTCTTCCAGGACATGCCGTTGCAGCCCGAACCGGTCAGGCCGATCGAGTCCGCCCGGGTACTGGCGTTGCTGGGAAACTCGGTGACCACAGACCATATTTCTCCCGCAGGGGTGATCCCCGAGGGACCAGCCGCCAATTATCTGTTGTCCAAGGGGGTGGATCCCAAGGATTTCAATACCTTCGGCGCTCGCCGTGGCAACCATGAAGTCATGATGCGCGGCACCTTTGCCAATATCCGGCTGAAGAATCTGCTGGTGAGAGGCAAGGAAGGGGGGGTGACCTTGCACCTGCCGGACGCTGAAGAGATGTGGATCTTTGATGCCGCGATGCGCTACCGTGATGAAGGGGTCTCCCTGATCGTGATTGCGGGCAAGGATTACGGCATGGGCAGCTCCCGCGACTGGGCCGCCAAGGGGCCGAAACTGCTTGGGGTCCGTGCGGTCATCGCTGAAAGTTTCGAGCGCATTCACCGCAGCAATCTGGTGGGCATGGGGATTCTGCCCTTGACCTTCAAACCGGGAGACAGCGCTGCCTCATTGGGGCTGAGCGGTCGAGAACTCTACAGTATTCCGGTTGACGACTCCCTGCCTGTGGGAGGTGAACTGGTGGTGACCGCAGAGAATGACAGCGGTGACCGCATCTCCTTCAAGGTTGACGTGTGTCTCAGCAGTGTGGCGGAGCTCGACTATTACCGCAATGGAGGGATTCTGCAGACCGTACTGCGGAGTATGCTCAACAGCAATTGAGTCGATATGAGCAGTGGAGTGGGTTTCGATCTCGAGGCTTTCTTAAAGACCCTGACCTCCCTTCCTGGCATATACAAAATGCTGGACGAAGCGGGGGAGGCGATCTACATTGGCAAGGCCGCCAACCTCAGGAAACGGGTGGTGAGCTATTTCCGTGGCAGCCCGGGGCCCAAACAGCGGGCGATGCTGGCCAAAATGGCTTCGATCGAGGTCACCGTCACCCGTACCGAAGGGGAGGCGCTTTTGCTGGAGAGCCAGCTGGTCAAACGCCTGCAGCCGCGCTACAACATCTGTCTCAAGGACGACAAGAGCTATCCTTACATCTATGTGTCAACCGCCCACCCCTTTCCGCGAGTGGGCTTTCACCGGGGGGCGCAGCGTCGCCCGGGTCGTTATTTCGGTCCCTATCCGAGTGCGGGCGCGGTGCGCCAGACCCTGAAGCTGCTGCAGAAGGTGTTTTCGGTACGCCAGTGCGAAGACAGTTATTACAACCACCGCAGCCGCCCTTGCCTGCAACACCAGATCGACCGTTGCACCGCCCCCTGTGTCGGTTACGTGACCGAGACCGAATACCGCAAGGAAGTCGACGACATCATCCGCTTCCTGGAAGGGGAGGGACAGGCCCTGGTGGACGATCTGGTCAGGCGCATGGAGACCGCCGCCGAACGGCTGGACTTCGAACAGGCAGTTCGTTATCGCGACCAGATCGCAACCCTGAGGGCGATTCTGGAGAAACAATGGGTGACGGGGCAACAAGGTGACGTGGATGTGATCGCCTGTGTCAGCAATGAAGGAGGCGTATGCGTTCAGGTGGCATGGCTTCGGGGGGGAAGATATCTGGGTGACAAGACATTCTTTCCGGCCCATTCCGAGGGTCATACCCCTTCCGGCGTTTTGGCCGCCTTCCTGGGACAGTACTATCTGAACAAACCGGTTCCGGCCGAGGTGCTGCTCAGTGATCCGCCCCAGGATAAAGAACTGCTGGCAGAGGTGCTCAGCCGCCAGGCAGGCCGACAGGTCCGGCTGGTGACTGCCCCCAGGGGAAGGCGTCGGGAATGGCTGGAGATGGCCCGGGCCAACGCCGAGGCGGCGCTGCTGCAACACCGGCAGAAAAGACAGGACCGCCGGAAACAGATGGAAGCCCTGCAGTCCCTGCTCGGTTTGCAGGCGCTTCCCAGTCACCTGGAGTGTTTCGACATCAGCCACATCCGCGGGGATCAGACCGTCGCTTCCTGTGTGGTGTTCGATCCGGAGGGACCGGTCAGCTCGGCCTATCGGCGTTTCAACATAGAGGGGATCACCCCGGGAGACGATTATGCGGCATTGTCCCAAGCGGTGCAGCGCCGTTTCCGGCGCCGCCTCAAGGAAGGGCGGGTGCTACCCGATCTGTTATTGATCGACGGCGGCAAAGGGCAGGTGGGTGCTGTGACCGAGGTGATGGAAACCTTGAAATTGGGTCACATACCCGTGGTCGGGGTGGCTAAGGGGCCGCAACGGCGCGAAGGCGAGGAGGATCTGTACCTGGCATGGCGCGACGAATGGCTGCATCCCGGGGACCACTCGGGTCTGTTGGTGATTCGCCGGATTCGTGACGAGGCGCACCGTTTCGCCGTCGGGGGTCACCGCCAGCGGCGACAGCGCAGCAAACGTCAATCGGTGCTGGAATCTATCACCGGGCTTGGCCCCCGGCGCCGGCAACGCTTGTTGCAACAGTTCGGTGGGCTGCAGGCGATCAAAAAGGCCAGTGTCGAATCGCTTTGTTCGGTCGAGGGGATCAGCCGCCAGTTGGCCCAACGTATCTATGAAACGTTCCATGAAACAGGATCCTGAAACGTGACGAATCTGAACATCGCCACCTGGCTGACTCTGCTACGGATCGCCCTGATCCCCTTTCTGATTCTATTCTTCTATCTGCCTTGGCCCAGTGCCCGGCTGATCTGTGCCTTCATTTTTATCCTGGCTTCCTTTACCGACTGGCTGGATGGATATCTGGCCCGCAAGCTGGGGCAGACCACTGCATTCGGAGCGTTTCTCGATCCGGTAGCGGATAAATTGATCGTTGCGGCAGCCCTGGTGCTGCTGGTCCAGAATGATCCTGAACCGGGGTTGGCGATTGCCTCGGTGGTGATCATTGGGCGCGAGATCGCCATCGCTTCCCTGAGGGAGTGGATGGCCGAAATCGGTCAGCGTGGCAAAGTCGAGGTTTCCTGGCTTGGCAAGGTCAAGACGACGATGCAGATGGCAGCGATCACACTCCTTTTGTTTGCCACGGACTGGTGGACGGATTCACTCCGCCCCATGGGTTTTCTCTTTCTGTATGTCGCGGCCTTTTTGACCCTCTGGTCTATGGTCAATTATTTGAAGGCTGCCTGGCCGGCATTGATGGAAAATCGCTGATTTCCCTTCTTGAATGGTAAAATAGTTCATTTCATAAGCGCTTGCTTGAAGCAATGATTCCTAGAAGGTATTGAACTATGCCCAATCGTTATCGTACTGACGATCTGCGTATCCGGGAGATAAAGAATGTCGTCCCGCCAAAGCAAATTCATGAAGAGCTGCCTCTGATAGACGAGGCTGCCCGCACCACGGCCGAAGCCCGCCACGCGATCCATCAAATTCTGTATGGAGAGGATCCACGCCTTCTGGTGATCGTTGGACCTTGCTCCATCCACGATCCCGAGGCGGCACAGGAGTATGCCAGCCGGTTGGCGAAGTGGAAGGAATCGCTGGCGGAGGATTTGTTGATCGTGATGCGAGTCTATTTTGAGAAGCCACGTACCCGGGTGGGTTGGAAAGGGCTGATCAACGATCCGGATCTGGATGAGAGTTTCAATATCAATAAGGGGCTGAGGGTCGCCCGTAAGCTCCTGCTCGATATCAATGAGATGGGATTGCCGGCGGCGACCGAATATCTGGATCTGATTACCCCACAATATGTCTCCGACCTGATTGCCTGGGGGGCGATCGGGGCCCGTACCACTGAGAGCCAGGTCCACCGGGAGCTGGCTTCCGGTCTTTCATGTCCCGTCGGTTTCAAGAATGCCACCGACGGAACAGTTCAGGTGGCAGTGGATGCCATCGCTTCCGCCAGCCGGTCACATCATTTCCTTTCCCTGACCAAGGCGGGGACCTCGGCTATCTTCTCCACCACCGGTAACGAGGACTGTCACCTGATCTTGCGAGGCGGACGGCGTCCCAATTATGATGTCGAGAGTGTCAATCAGGCCGCCGAATTCCTTGAGCAGGCGGGGTTGACCCCACAGTTGATGATCGATTTCAGTCATGGCAACAGCCTCAAGCAATACAAGCGGCAGTTGTTGGTGGCCGACGATGTGGCAGGCCAGATTGCTGCCGGCGATGATCGTATCATCGGTGTCATGGTGGAAAGCCATCTCAAGGAAGGACGTCAGGACACCAAGCCGGGCCAGCCGCTCGAATACGGCAAAAGCATTACCGATGCCTGTCTCGGCTGGCAAGACAGTGAACAGGTGTTGGAGAAACTGGCAAGTGCCGTTCGTCAGCGGCGCGGTAGCATGGTGGCAAGATGAGCACGGTCATGATTGAGACGCTGGAGATCAGGATAAATGGCAAGAGACACCAGATCAAGGTGGGATCCACCCTACAGGATCTGATCGAAGAACTGGGTATGGGGGGGCAACGGATCGCGGTGGAGCTGAACCAGGAAATCATCCCTTACGGCCATTATCGTGAGTACACCCTGTCTGCCGGAGACTGTATGGAAATCGTGCGCGCCATCGGTGGTGGGCAGGGGCAGGGCGATCCCCTGGTAATTTCCGGTAAGACCTTTCATTCCCGCCTGCTGGTGGGGACGGGCAAGTACAAGGATTTGAATGAAACCAGAGAGGCGATCCAGGCTAGTGGAGCGGAGATTGTCACCGTTGCCATCCGGCGCACCAACATCGGTCAGAATGCAAATGAACCCAATCTGCTCGACGTGATTTCGCCCGAGCGTTACACCATCCTTCCCAATACCGCCGGGTGTTACACTGTGGAGGATGCTGTGCGTACCTGCCGCCTGGCTCGTGAATTATTGGCAGGTCGCAGATTGGTCAAACTGGAAGTGTTGGGAGATGAGAAAACCCTTTACCCGGATATGGTGGCGACCCTGGAAGCCGCCAGGATCCTCGTGGATGAGGGGTTTGATGTGATGGTGTACACCAACGATGATCCCATCATGGCCAAGAAACTGGAAGATGTGGGCTGTATCGCGGTGATGCCACTGGCAGCCCCTATCGGCTCAGGACTGGGGATACGCAACCCGTATAATATCCGTACCATCGTCGAGAACGCCTC
>CAYUPV010000151.1:0-7411 GCA_964445885.1 uncultured Methylococcales bacterium | reverse complement strand
ATATTGTTGAGCATGATGCCGGTGCCGGGAATCAGATGGCCGCAGCCCTCGCCATTGCTGGTAGTGAGACTCGCGCAATTACCGTCTCGGTCGAGGATACTGATGTGGGTGGTGCCGCGTCGGCACAGGGGGTGGTGCAGCTGTTCCAGGTAGTGCTGCAAGGTGGCGGGGGTGAGCAATGCAGGGGCACCATTGGTGTGGGTCTCATCCAGATCGGTGTCGCGCCGTGCTGTTTGGGTAATCTGCTGGACTTGGGTGAGGAGTGTCAGATGATCGATGCTGCCGAAGCGGGTGGCGGACAGATCGCAATGTTCCAATAGCTTGAGGGCGAAGGCGATCAGGATACCGCCGGAACTGGGGGGCGGATTGGTCAGGATCCGGTTGCCGCGGTAGCTGAGGCTCAACGGTTGGCGGGAAATGAGCCGGTAGTCCAGCAGATCCTGGTGGGTCAACAGGCCGCCATGCTGGCAAAGGGTGGCGATTTTGGTGGCAATCTCGCCTTGATAGAACAGTGCCTCACCTTCCTTGGCCAGCGCCTCGATGGTGTTGGCAAGATCTGGCTGCAGCAACAGGTCACCTTCCTGGACCAGGCGATCGGGGGAGGAGGGACTGTGGTAAACAGCAAAGGTCTCCTCCCGTGTCCGGTAGATCGGAGCAACGATTTCGAAGATGTAAGCCTGGAAGGCGTTCACGGTGACTCCGTGACGAGCCAGTTGCACGGCAGGTTCTGCTACCGCAGTCAGTGGCAGGCATCCCAGTTGACGCTGGACCGAGCATAATCCCTTCACCACGCCTGGGGTGGCAATGGAGCCCAGGCCGATATGGAACTCCTGACTGGTGGTGCCGAAATCTGCGGTGATGGGGTAGAAGTCGATGTGCTCCGCTGGTAGCCGCATTCTGGGCGTCTGGACGAAGAAATCGTGCAGGCAGCTGTGGTTCCCGTCGTGGGTGAGGAGATAACCTCCCCCGCCGAGCGAGGCGAGCACGGGTTCGGTCACACAAGCGGCGAGGTGGGCAGCGACGACGGCATCGAAGGCATTGCCACCGGCTTCGAGAACGAGGGTCGCAGCTTCGACGGTCTTGGGGTGTCCGGCGGCAACGACGCCTTCAGGGGATGTGGTCACGAATTTATGATTTTGCATTTGACTCCATAGTATAAGGGTTATAGGGGGGCTAGGGGTGACGCCGGGTTTTGGCTCCATGTGGTCTTGTGATATGTTTGGCTGGTCGCGCAAACTTGATAAGGTGAAGGGATGAGCGATGAACCCACACAATCGGGACGTCCCGATTTCGAAGAACGCCTGCGGCAGGTGAAGCGCAAACAGCGGGCGCGGGCACAACAGGCCATGGCTTCCAATGGCCTGGATCCTGCTGGAGATGCCTCGGGCCTCTCCCCTGATCCGGCTCAAGGTCTCGGGGGCTCATCCTGGGGCCGAAGTGCCGCTTCCGGTGGCAATGGTTCAGGTAACGGCCGCATGACACTGATTGGCTTGGCAGTGGGGATGAGTGCTTTGTTTCTTGCCTTGATATCGGCGGCTTTGATTTTTCGGCAAGGTACCCGTATCGATCAGCTGCAGGAATCGATAACATTTCTGGAGGAGCAGCTTGAGAACTCTGCGTCGGATGGTGGCGGGAGTCAGCCGGATGCCGGGATCGCCCAACTAAACCGGAGAATGGAGGCGGTGGAGAACCGGTTGCCACAGTTACAGTTTGCACCACAAGGTCGTGGGAAAGAAGAAGGGGTAAAGTGGGACATTAACCGGATGAAGCGATTGGATGAGGGGCTGGTGACGATCAAGCAGCGTCTGGCCGGGTTGGAAAGAGACGTTGGTAACCTGCACTCCGCTTCTTCGCGGGCTCCGGTCAAATCCGGGGGGAAAGGTGCAGGGTGGTATATCATTCTGGCTTCTTTCCGTGATCGAGCTGATGCAGAGAAATTGCGGCAGCGGTTCCACAAAAAAGGTCTGCAGGCCCAGGTCCATCCCGTGACAGTCGATGGGATGCAGTGGTTTCGTGTGCGGGTGGGACCAATCCCCACTGTCAAGGCTGCCACGGCAAGGGGTGAACAACTGAAATCCGAGTTTGGCCTGGCGTCGATTTGGGTGAGCAGATGAATCGATCCCAGTTTCTCTGGATGGCCACATTCTTTGAGGGTGGTCTGATGGTGGTTGCTTATGGGATTGGCTGGCTGGCTGGCGTCGACCCACTTTCCTCCTTGCGCATACGTGGTGATGCAATCGGTCTGGGATTGCTGGGGACTTTGCCGTTGCTGGTCTTTTTCGGGATCACCTATCGTTTGTCTGTGCCCGAACTGGAAAAAATCAAGCAACTCCTGATCGATACCCTGGGGCCGTTGCTCGCGGCTTGCCGCTGGTATGAGCTGGCCTACGTGGCCATGCTGGCGGGTGTCTGTGAAGAACTGTTGTTCCGAGGCGTCCTGCAGCCATGGCTGGAGTCTTTGTGGGGCTGGTGGGCCGGGCTGCTGATCAGTAATGTTTTGTTCGGCCTGGCTCATTCCGTCACTCCTTTATATACACTTCTGGCTGCTCTGACCGGTATGTATCTGGGATGGATCCTGGATGCCGGCGGAGAACGCAATTTACTCGTCCCCATCATCGTGCACGGGGTGTATGATCTGGCTGCCTTCGTCATCGTGGTGGCGGCTTATCGTGCCGAACGATCTGTCTGAATTTTCCTACCCAGTTTTCTTCTAAATCTTACTAATCCGGTGTTTTTGCTATGAATTTAGGTCAATTGTGGCCTTTATGCAATTTTTTGTGGCTAAAAAGCACGCTTGACGGGGTGTAATTCCCTACCTATAGTTCAGAAAAAAGTGGAGAAATGTGGGGGATTGTGGGGAATCTGTTTCGCGGAATTCATTCGCTCAGCCTGGATGGCAAAGGTCGGCTGGCCGTGCCTTCACGCTACCGGGCATTGCTCCAGACCGAGCACGATGGCCAGATCATTGTGACCATCGGAATCGACAACCGGTGTCTGTGGTTCTATCCCTTGCTGCGCTGGCAGAAACTGGAACAGCAGCTGCTTTCCTTACCCACCCTGCAGAAGAAAACCAGGCGTTTGCAGCGACTGTTGATTGGTCATGCCAGTGAATGCCAAATGGATGGGCAGGGACGAATTCTGTTGACTGCCCCCTTGCGTAAATATGCCAGTCTCGACAAAAACATTGTGATGGTGGGGTTGGGGGAAAAATTCGAGATTTGGGATGAAGATAGCTGGGACATCCGCCGCAACGTCTGGGTGGAAGAAGAAGTCCTGGATGAAACCGATGAACAGCCCGATTTGGGCTCACTGCGACTGTGACGATGGATACCATGGTGCATCTGCCTGTTATGTTGGACGAAGCAATCACCGCGCTGAATGTGCGTGAGGATGGCGGGTATGTCGATTGCACATTTGGTCGTGGTGGACACAGCCGGGCCATTCTGGAGCACCTGGGGCCGAAGGGACGGCTGATCGCCCTCGACAAAGATCCACAGGCGATAAGCTCTATCGAGGCTGGCCGTCTCAATAAAGATCCGCGTTTCAGGCTCTTCCATGCGGATTTCAGTGAACTGGTCTCTATGGCCAGCAATTTGGATGTTTTCGGTAAGGTGAATGGTGTCTTGATGGATCTTGGGGTGTCCTCTCCTCAATTAGATGATCCAGGTCGGGGGTTCGCTTTTCTCCATGAAGGGCCCCTGGATATGCGCATGGACCCAGAAAGAGGGGTCCCCGTCGCGGACTGGCTGAGCACTGCCCAGGAACATGAGATCGCCGATGTAATCTATCGTTATGGCGAGGAGCGTTATGCCAGGCGTATCGCCCGTGGGATCGTCGAAACTCGCGTCAGCCACCCCTTGCGGACCACCCATCAGTTGGTGGAATTGATCGAACGAAGCATACCGAGGCGTGAGCGTCACAAACATCCCGCGACCCGTACGTTTCAGGCCTTGCGGATTCATATCAACCGTGAACTCGAAGCGTTGGAGCAGGCACTGGAGCAGGCGCTGGAAGTGCTGGCTCCCGGTGGGCGGCTGGTGGTCATCTCCTTCCATTCACTGGAAGACCGCATCGTCAAGCGCTTTATTCGCAAAGAATCACGGGGAGAACCGCTTCCCAAGGGATTGGCAGTGATGGAAGGAGAACGCAATCTGCGCCTGGTTGCCAAGGGGAAGAAACGTCCGGATGCACTGGAGGTGGCGCGTAACCCTCGTGCCAGAAGTGCTGTTTTACGCATAGCTGAGCGCCGATGAGCAAAGAAGTATTGATATTGATGGGTCTCGTACTGATGGTGACCGCCACTGCCTTGGCGGTGGTCTATGGCAAATATCGTAGTCGAATGCTGTTCAACGAAGAACAGCATCTCGCACATACCCTGGATGCCTTGGATGTGGAATGGCAGCAATTGTTGATCGAGGAACATGCATTGGCCGATCCGGCCCTGATAGAGAGGCTGGCCCGTCAACGCCTGGGTATGGTCGTTCCCAAAACCGAAGCAATCGTCTACCTGTCGGTGCAACGATAAAATGTATAACTCGACCCGGACAGCCGCAATCATGACACCCGTTTGGAGAAGGTGGTTCCTGGTGATGGTGTTCGCGTTAATGCTGCTCGGGTTGCTGGTGCGTGCTTTTTATATTCAGGTGTGGGCCAGTGATTTCTTGCAGCGCCGAGGCGACCGGCAACAGATCCGGGTAATGAACCTGCCGGCCCATCGCGGTCGGTTGCTCGACCGGGAAGGCGCGCCACTGGCGATCAGTGCCCCGGTGCAGGCGGTATGCATCAATCCGCGGCATTTCACGGCAAGTGAAGGCCAGTTGCGCCGACTCGCCAAACTTCTTGACAAATCATCGCGGAGTTTGAAGCGTCAGATCGAATCGCATCGCAACCGGGCCTTCCTGTATCTCAAGAGGCAGGTCCCCCCCAGTGTGACCGACAAGATTGCGGAGTTGGATCTGGATGGCTTGTTTTTCAGGCATGAATTCCGTCGCTATTACCCTACTGCAGAAGTGACCGCGCATCTGCTTGGCTTCACCGATATCGATCAGCATGGGCAAGAGGGGTTGGAACGGCGTTTCGAGGCGCAGCTGCTAGGGGTTCCCGGCAAGGTACGAGTCATCCAGGATCGCCGTGGCAGGGTGATTGAGCAGATCGAAACAGTGCAGCCCCCACGTCCTGGACACGATGTTCATCTGAGTATCGACCGCAGGCTTCAATATTGGGCTTATCTGGAGCTCAAGCGGGCGGTCTCCAGACATCAGGCCAAAGGTGGAATGCTGGTGCTGCTCGATGCCCATACCGGCGAGGTGCTGGCGTTGGCCAACCAGCCTACCTTCAATCCCAATATGCGCCCACATGGTTCCAGAACGGGGGCTTTCCGTAATCGTGCCATCGTCGATATATTCGAACCGGGTTCCACGCTCAAACCCATCACCATGGCGTGTGCTTTGAGATCCAAAGAGGTTCCCGGCAATATGGTCGTGGATACCCATCCGGGTTGGTTGCGGGTGGGCCGTTACCGGGTTCGGGATCATCGTGACTACGGAGTCCTCGATTTGGCTGGTATTTTGCGCAGGTCCAGTAATGTGGGTATCACCCAGGTGGCACTTAAGATGCCAGCGCGAACCTTTTCCACCTGTCTCAGGGATTTCGGGATTGCCCAGGTCACGGGAGTCGACTTCCCCGGCGAGGCGAAAGGAGGGTTGGACTCTCCCGCGGGCTGGGGACGTTTCGAACAGGCGGCGCTGGCGTTTGGTTATGGGCTGACGGTTTCCGCCCTTCAATTGGCACGTGCTTATACGGTTTTTGCCGATGACGGGATGCTCCACAGCGTGACCCTGCTACCCCGCAATCATGATGAAAACGAGGTGCGGGTGTTGCCCGGTGTGATCGCCCGACAAGTCCGCAAGATGATGGAAGGAGTGGTCAGCCGGAAGGGAACGGCCTGGCAGGCACGGGTACCAGGTTACCGGGTGGCCGGCAAGACCGGGACGGTCAAGGTCGCCGTCGCCGGAGGTTACGCCAAACATCGTTACCGGGCACTGTTCGTGGGCATGGCACCCGCCAGTGCGCCACGCCTGGTGATGGCAGTCGTGATCGAGGAGCCACGGGGCAAGGTTTATTACGGAGGCCAGGTGGCTGCACCGGTGTTCTCTCGGGTGATGGGGCTGGCGTTGCGGCTGCTTGGCGTACCTCCGGATGATCTACCGGAGCATGAGCCCACTGTCCTGGTGAAGGTGGACGGAGGGTTGGGTTGATGCGTCTTTGCGAACTGCTCCCAGGGTGTGATCTGCAGACTGAAGTGACCGGTCTGGTCGACGATTCGACCAAGGTTTGCCCCGGGGATCTGTTCTTCGCCCTGGCGGGCAGCCGCGTTCATGGGTTGGCCTTTGCTCATCAGGCCGAACAGGCAGGAGCGGTGGCGGTTGCCTATGATCCCAAAGATGGTTCGCCAACCGAAGGTTTGACCGTACCCTGTATCGCCGTGCCCGATTTGGATGTGAAAATGGGAGAGATCGCTTCTCATTTCTATGGGAGGCCTTCTCACGAGATGGAAGTGATCGGTATCACTGGTACCAATGGCAAGACCAGTTGCAGCTTTTTCCTGGCCCAGGCGCTGGGTGGGGCAGTCATTGGCACCCTGGGTTGGGGCCGTTGGTCGAATCTCAAGCCCACGCGACACACGACGGCGCCGGCCCTCGAAACCCATAGACGTCTGTACGCACTTCGATCCCAGGGGGTAAATACAGTGGCAATGGAGGTGTCCTCCCATGCCCTGGCTCAGGAGCGTGTCAACGGAGTGGCCTTCGATGTGGCGGTCTGGACCAATCTGAGCCGTGATCACCTGGATTACCACGGTTCGCTGAAACAATATGCCAGTGTCAAACGCCGGTTTTTGAGTTGGCCGGGTCTCAAGGCGGCGGTCGTCAACCTCGATGATCCTGGCTGGAAGGAGTTTTCCCACGGCTTGACGATTCCGCTGTTCGGGTTCGGCTGGCAGCAAGCGGTGGCAACGGAATTTCCCCAACTACGGGTGCTGGCGGTTCGTTTCCATCCTGGATCTATCGAATTCGAAGCTCGCCTGGGTGCCGACAGGGTAGCGGTTCGAATGGCGCTGGTGGGAGAGAGTAATCTGGCCAACGTGCTGGCCGTCATGACGACCCTGATTGCCCGGGGACTTTCCTTGTCGGAGGCGGCCCTCCGGGTGACGAGACTGGAACCTGTACCAGGGCGGATGGAGTGTTTCCAGCACCCTGGTCGACCTGTGGTGGTGGTCGATTATGCCCATACCCCGGCGGCACTCGAAATGGCCCTGCGGAGTTTACGACGTCACGCCTCTGGCAAGCTCTGGGTGGTGTTCGGCTGTGGGGGGGAAAGGGATCAGGGCAAGCGGCCCCAGATGGGAGTGGTG
>CAYUPV010000150.1:0-7431 GCA_964445885.1 uncultured Methylococcales bacterium | reverse complement strand
CAGAGAATGTGATCAGAATTCAGGGGATACCCATCAAATATTTTGGGTGCTCTCAAAGGCAGTGGATTGCCTGCGCAAGGATCGGGAAGCTCTGTTGGCCTTCTTTGATTTCTCTAGCGAGCACTGGCAGCATATTCGGACCAACAATCCTATCGAATCGACCTTTGCCACGATTCGACACCGAACGGACAGGGCCAAGGGGTGCGTCAGCAGAAAGACCATTCTGGTGATGATCTACAAGCTGGGCATGCGCGCCGAGAAGCGGTGGCGGCGCATCCGGGGATTTGCCCACTTTGCCAAAGTCATCGAGGGAGTGCAATTCAAAGATGGAATTGAAATAAACGAAAACACCGAGGAGAACAGGAACGCCACCTAATAAGATATTACTGATACACTAAATTTGACTATATCTCACCATGTGCCTATCCAGGTCTAGCTGCGGGAAGTTTAGAGGCATATTGATGAATAAGAAATGCTTATGAACTCCGAAACTCCAGTTGGTAAGAAAGAAGCTGCTGATTTACTTCAGGAAGAAAAACTTCCTGTCTGTTTCAGAATCGACAAACGTTATTTATGCAAAGGCCGCTGTAAATGGGCACGCAAGTGCAAAAAGCTGATAGCCGAATGGTTACGCTGAAAAGTTTCCTCAGTCATAAGCAAGAATTTTTTTATCAGCTGTATGGTTTGGTTGAGGTGGATGCGGTTGAGTGCCTGACGAAGGGCCGGGAAGCACTGCTGGCCTTATTACGACTTGCCAGTCGATCACCGGGCACATATCCGAATCACCAATCCGATCGAATCGACCTTTGCGGCTTTTCAGCATAAGCCAGATAGGGCCAGGCGATGTGTGAATCGGGAGACAATGCTGACGATGATAGAAGTTTGGCGCACTGAACATCGATGACGGCACATTAAAGGATTTGACCACTTGGCCCTGGTAGCGAAGACGCCATAACCCTGGCGCCAGAGATCCACTCATCGAGGGTCTTTTTGTAAGTCGAGGCGGGTTGCTGTGGAGTTGGGAAAAAAATGGGGAAACACAGAGCATCCCTTGACTTGAAAAGTATTGTATAACAACTATCATTCGGCATAGACCTTTCTGACGGCGAAGCCCCGCTCCCCGCTTCGACTCAACCATTCATTCTGCCACTTCCTTGCAGAAGACAACACCAAAACTTACAAAGTTGCCGAAAAAAGGCGCTGTCATTTATGTCAAATCATCCCGGAGTTTGGTATGAAAAAAATAACCCAGCAACTTTCACTTGCCAAGCAGATGTACTTGATCGCCACTGTCAGCATACTGTTGCTTGCCATAATGTCAATCTACACTCTGCGCCTGACCGGTTGGGCACAATTATACGAGATCCTCATGGTGGGAATAGCCAGCGCTGCCGCATTGTTTTGGCTTGCTCATTATCTTGGCAATCAGTCAGCTAAACGCGCCTTATCCATAGTCGAGGCATTAAAATCGATGGCCGAAGGCGAGTTGGGGAAAATCCCGAGACTTCCAGGCAAGGATGAATTTTCCTGGATGGCATGGGAATATGGCCGCGCCTGCAAACAAATCACCAGTGTTATACGCGACATCCAAAATCACGCTAGTGAACTCGCCGCTGCCGCCGATGAATTGGCCACCATTGCTGTTCACTCCCGGCAGCAGATCCAATATCAGAATGACCAGATCGGACAACTATCCAGTGCGATGACAGAAATGGCCACCACTATCCAGAGTGTAACCAAGGAGATCGCCGAAACCGCCGCAGCTGCCACTGAAACAGACCAACTGGCGCAGGAAGGTCAGCGTGACTTCGAAAATACCCTTGGCAGCATTACCGCCCTCACTGTCAGGACCGAGGAAATTGCCACCGTCATCGATCGGCTGAAGAATGACAGCATCGCTATCGGTAGTGTACTAGAAGTCATCCAGGGAATCGCCGAGCAGACCAATCTACTGGCCCTCAACGCTGCCATCGAGGCTGCACGTGCCGGTGAACAGGGGCGCGGATTCGCCGTAGTGGCCGAGGAGGTTCGCACCCTGGCTAGCCGAACCCAGCAATCCACCAGGGAAATCCAGGACATGATTACACGTTTGCAACTTGCCGCCACGGATGCGGTCGAAGCCATCGAAGGAGGAAAAGCTGACGTGGAGGCTAGCAGACGGCAGGCAGGCCAGGCGGGTGCTACGCTGGAGGAGATTCTCAGGGCAGTGGACAGGATCTCCCAAAGAAGCACCCAAATCGCTGCGGCCGCCGAACAGCAGAGCGTCACTGCCGAGGAAATTAACGATAACGTAGTCACGATCCACGATATATCCCGGAGTGCCGCCAGCGGAGCGGAACAGATCGCGGGTTCCGGAGATCAGTTGGCGCAACTGGCGGAGCTATTGCAGAATCTGGCCAACCGTTTTAGCTTGGCAAAAGACTAGATCCGTTTTTCGTCTCTTTCCGGAAAGCCCTTTCCCTGCTTTCCCTCACCGAATCCGCATGCCCCGCCCCCGCATCGTTGATAATAAAAAAACCTAATAAAAACATATGGCTGCCAGAACGCTCTGGCGTCATACATCCTATTCCAGAGGATAACCGAGTGAAAAATCTGCTCAAAGTACCACAAATGACCACCATCGATCCCAATGAAACCCAACTCCGCAAGGAATTTCTCGACATCACCGGGCACGACGGCACTCTGCTGCGCAAGCATCGCCACCGCTTGTTCAGGTACGCCAGCGGGTTCGTCAAACATTTTTACCATCACTTGCAGCGATTTCCTCCACTACAACGACTGCTAGATTCGCCAGAACTGATCAAACGCTTGCAAGGCGTTCAGAGACGCTACTACAAAACTCTGCTTGCAGGGCACTATGACCAGGACTATATCAGCGAAAGATTGCAGATTGGCGCAGTCCACCAACGCGTCGGCCTGGAAAGCAAATGGTACATCGGGGCCTATGCTCTGTATCTTAACCATTTCCTGCCAGAATTGTGGAGGGATCCTGATCTGGACCCCGATACCTGTACGGACTTGTCCCAGGCAATGATCAAATTGATATTCTTCGACATGGGCTTGGCCATCGACACATACATTGATGCCGACCAGCAGCTGATCACCAGCCTGAAAGTTTATGCCGAACGGATTATCGAAAGCGCCCCCTGTGGTCTGGTGGTCACCACCTCTGATCTCAAGGTTCTCACCGCCAATCCCAAACTGATGGAAATCATGGCTGTCACCGAGGTACAGGGCCGATCTCTGGAAGAGATCGTACCCATACCGGGCTTACGCCAACTGGTAGAGTCAATCCTGCAGACCTCATGCAAATATGATCTCAACTTCGAGCACAAGCGGAAGAATCATACCCACCTGTACCATATCGAGATCGCCCCCATCGAATTGGGAGACCTCGTCAAAGATGCGGAAAAAAACGGTTTGATATTCAGTCTCGAGGATTACACGGAACAGGAGAACCTCAAACTGGTAAGCACCCAAAAGAGCGCCCATTTGAGCGCGGTTTCGGACAGCATTCCCGATGGCCTGATCACTTTTTACGCTGACGGCAGCATCGAATCCTGGAACCCGGCGTTAATAGAGTTGTTTGGCTATCGCGACCGAGATCTGCAAGGCATCAATATCGCTAAACTATTGTTCAGGGAGCGTTATCAACCCCTCTTCGCTCCTCAGCTGCTGCAGCACCTTTGGTGGAAGAAACGTAAGCGGTTGGAAGCCTTCGGGCAGAAAAAGGACGGTCGCCTATTGCATCTGGAAATCGCGGTCAATCAAGTACCGCACAGCGATCCGTCGCTGTATCTGGCGGTGCTTCACGATATCAGTGCGCGCAAACAGGCAGAGGAGGAACTCAATCGCATGGCCAAGTTCGATCCCCTCACCCAGTTGCCCAACCGTCACCTGTACATGGATCGGCTGGGTACCGAACTGGCGCGTGCCCACCGTTATCAGAAACCTCTAGCGGTGTTGTTTCTGGACCTTGACGATTTCAAGAAAATCAATGATAGCTTTGGCCACCTGATAGGGGACATCCTGTTGCAGGAAGTCAGTCATCGCCTCAGCGACCAACTGCGCGAAACCGATACCGTGGCTCGCTTTGGTGGGGACGAGTTCGCTTTCATCATACCCGACCTCACTCATCCGGAAGGGTGGCATCCTATTGCCGCCAAGATTCTTAAGTCATTCGATCAGCCGTTCCAACTAAAAGGCCGTGAAGTCTTTATCAAAGCCAGTATAGGCGCCAGCCTGTATCCCCTCCATGGCAACGATCCACACACATTGCTCAGAAACGCCGACACCGCCATGTACCGGGCCAAGTTCCGGGGGCATAACCAAGTCTGCCTTTACGAATCCGCCATGGAAACTGAAGTCAGCGAACGGGTAATGCTGGAAAGCGAGCTACACCGAGCGCTGGAGCGGGAGGAATTCCAGCTAGTCTATCAGCCCAAGGTCATGCTCGAATCCCGCCGTATCATGGGCTTCGAAGTGTTGTTGCGCTGGCAAAACGAGAAACTGGGTAATGTACCCCCCGATCACTTCATTTCGGTGCTGGAAAATCTCGGCTTGATCCATGCGGTGGGGAATTGGTCCTTGCACACGGCCCTGGATCAAGTCAGACAGTGGCAAAATCATTACAAACGACCATTGCAGCTGGCCATCAATATTTCCAGCCACCAAATCCGGCAACATGATTTCGCCGACCAGGTATTGGAAATCCTCGGGAAAACCGATTTTCCAACCTCTTATCTGGAACTGGAAATCACCGAAACCACCCTGATGGAGCGGAATGACTGCACCTTGAATAATATCTCCACCCTCAAAGAAGCAGGAATCCGGTTGGCCATCGACGATTTTGGCACCGGTTACTCATCCCTCAGTTATCTGCGCAATTTCCCCTTTGACACGCTCAAGATCGATCGCAGTTTCATCCAGAATCTGGACGACGAACGCAACCTCGTCTTGGCCCGCCACATCATGGGTATCGGCCATGGCCTGGGACTGGAGATTGTGGCCGAGGGGGTCGAGGACGATCATCAACTCGAGATCATCACCGACTTAGGCTGCGACCAGGTTCAGGGATATCTGTTCTTCCGTCCGCTGGATGCCAGAGAGATAGGGAGGGTTTTGGATGGGATGCCGGTTTCTTAAGTCAACCGCTGCTCTTCTGGGGCTTCGGAAGGTATTTCTGGATCAGTCCATTAAGGAATTCTGCCGACTCCACCACTCGATTGGCGATGGTCAGCACCTTGCAACGCTGACTCCTAGCCCGGTAACGCAGATTCTCATAGGCTTCCTGACGTGGCAGCCTGTGGCGTTCCATCAGCACCCCTACCGCCACGTTGATCGCCCGGTTGCGTTCCAGAGCAGCCTGCAAGCGGTTTTCACGTTCCTTCAGGGTCCGCAACTCCCGCCCCTGTTGCAGGGCGACCTCCACTGCCGGTACCAAGTGTTTGATGGCAAAGGGTTTGACCAGATATCCGAGACCACCAGCCACTACGGCCTGTTCCACAGTCTTGACGTCATCGTGGGCAGACAGGAACAGCGTTGGAATCCCCCAATTTTCATCCAGTATTTTAGAGATTTCCGGGCCGCTGATGTCTGGTAAGCATACATCGAGCAAAGCTATATCAGGCTGCTCTTCTTTCGCCAAGCGTATACCCTCCTTACCCGTGGTGGCTTCGAGAACCTCGTAACCAAAGGCGCGAAGGCCCGTGGCCAGAGTGCTCAGAATCAACCGGTCGTCATCCACCAAAAGGATTTTGACCTTTCCCTTATATTCTAATGTCATAGATCTTCAAGACGATATAACGTAAAAACACTATTATGTCTCAAATCAAAGGTCAGCACGAGTGTCCCAATCAATCCCTTCACTGCTTCTGCGATGATTCCGGACTCATCGGTATCCTCCGCCTCTCTGCCAAAGGTATCATTTGGGATGTCAACCCCTATGCAGCCGAGATGCTGAAGATTTCCACCAGAGATCTTTGCGGTATGCAGTGGGAAACGCTGCTTTATCCAGAGGATGTGAAGGCGGTGAACGACTGGTGGCAGTGTCTGTGGCAGACACAGCAAAAAACCACGCTCGAGATCCGATTTCGGAGAAAAGACGGTCATCCTGTCCATACCATGATCTCAGCAGCCATCTTGCCCGATCCAATGGAACACTGTTTTCTCCTGGTCCTGGATATCACCGCCACCAAGCTTAAAGAAAAGCAAACCCTCAGGGATGAGCAGCGCCTGCGGGATACCTTGATCCGCGAGGTTCATCACCGGATCAAGAACAATCTGCAGGGCATCGTCGGCCTCCTCCACAATCAGATCTTGCAACGCCCAGAACTAGCCGAGGCGTTAGAGACGCCGATTCGTCAGATCAATTCCATTGCTCTTACCTATGGTCTACGTAGCTATAGCGGAAACGAAAGGATCTATCTTTGTGAATTGACCCGTGTCGCTGCCCGTGCCGGACAAAAATCCAGCTCTGTACCACTGACGATGGATATCCCCCATTATCAGAGTATCGAAGTCAATGACGGTGAGGCGGTCTCTATCGCGCTAGTGATCAACGAACTGCTGTTCAACGCCATGAAACACGGATATACGGATACTCCCAAGGTCACATTGGCTTTGCACAAAGAGGGAAAAACCGCCGCTGTTCTCCTGAGTAATCGTTATCAAGGCCCACCCCTGAGATTGGACCTTGACACCGGCACAGGTTTGGGTACCGGCCTGCAATTGGTATGCTCACTGCTGCCTCGGGATGGGTCGGCGGAACTCGTTATTCGCCAGCAAGGAGATGAGGTTATTACCAAACTCAAATTGCATCCACCCTTAGTACATATCACGTATTAATACGGCAGTGATTTATTGAAGTGGTCTAATCCCAATCCTCTAAACTTAGCGCCACGTAATTCCGCTATGCTATTGATTTGCAGGCAATACACTTATGAGGTTTGGGGTGACTGGGCCTTGGCTTCGAGACCCCTTGAACGAATCGGAAGAGATTTTTGGCCAGTTCTGCGAAAACGGAGACCAGTTCTTCGACAGTGGGCCATTGTTTGATGGGCCATCGAGGCAGACACTGCTTGAGGTGCTCGAAGCATTAGGCGTGATTGATCCGGTAGCGCTGCTGGGTCTGGAGGTCGAGGTTCTGTTCGATGGCGCAAAAGACAGCCAGGACATTGAGGTTGTCGCATAACATCGTGGAGCCAAAATCCTGCTGTGCGGCGAGCCAGGAGATCCCTGAGAGCTGTTCCAGGTTGAGGCGGTGTTTGATCCGTTTGAACGCCTCTTCTACACGCCACCTGCTGTGGTATAGATCGGCGAAATGTTGCGCCGGAAAGTTCAGTGGTATCGAGCAAGTAGGTTATCAGGATCCCCTCTGTCATATATGGTCCGCTCCACAATGCAAGGATCAATGTTTCGAAAACGGCATAG
>CAYUPV010000149.1:0-7458 GCA_964445885.1 uncultured Methylococcales bacterium | reverse complement strand
CCATTCGGGGATCGATGGGAAACTTGATCAGCTGGCGACCAATCCCGGTCAGTCCACCTGTGACATCCAATGCCTGGAGTTCCTGCAACAGTTTGATTCCGGAACGGATCTGACGCGAATCCGGTGGATCGATAAAGGGAAAGCGTTCGATATCTCCCAGCCTCAGTGCTTTCATCTGTAAGATGACCGCCGCCAGATTGGTACGCCGTATCTCGGGATCGGTGAACACCGGCCGACTGAGCAGGTCTTCCTCCGCATAGAGACGCAGGCAGACCCCGGGGGCCACCCGGCCACAGCGTCCGGCACGCTGTTTGGCAGAGGCCTGGGAAATGGGCTCGATGGGAAGTCGCTGGAGTTTGCTGCGGGGACTATACCGACTGATCCGTGCCAGACCGGTATCGATGACCGCCCGGATACCGGGGACGGTGAGAGAGGTCTCGGCCACGTTGGTGGCAAGAATAATCCTTGGCCGCCCTCCCGGCTGGAAGATTTTTTGTTGTTCACGGGCACTGAGACGGGCGTAGAGTGGCAGGACCTGGTAACGCTCTGGATGGTGCTTGCGAAGCGCTTCAGCGGCATCACGAATGTCCCGCTCCCCGGTGAGGAACACCAGAATATCGGCCAACCGATCCGTGGCCAGTTCATCCACCCCCGCGACGATCGCCTGAATCATATCCTGCCCGGCAATCTCCCCTTCTCCAACCGGTCGATGGCGCACCTCCACCGGATAGCTCCGGCCGGAGACCTCGATCACCGGAACTCCACCAAAGTGATCGGAGAATCGGGCAGGATCGATGGTTGCCGAGGTGATGATGAGTTTGAGATCCGGGCGCCTGGGTAGCAACCACGTGAGATAACCCAGCAGGAAATCGATGTTGAGGCTGCGCTCGTGAGCCTCGTCGATGATGATCGTGTCGTAGCGGGTCAGATAACGGTCGTTCTGGGTCTCCGCCAGCAGGATACCATCGGTCATCAACTTGACCAACGTTTGAGTTCGGGTCTGATCCTGGAACCTGATCTTGTAACCCACCAGGTCCCCAATGGAGGTCCCAATTTCAGTGGCAATCCGGGCGGCGACGCTTCTGGCGGCAATCCGACGCGGTTGAGTGTGCCCGATCATGCCCCGGGTGCCACGTCCAATCTCCAAACAGATCTTGGGCAACTGAGTGGTCTTGCCAGAACCTGTCTCGCCGCAGACCACCACTACTTGATGTTCTTTCAATACCTGGGCGATATGGTCCTTCTTCGAGGCAACCGGCAGTTCCGGATATTCCAGGGAAGGAATTCGCACACTCCGGTCTTTTGCCTTGGCAATCGAGACTTCCATGTCCTCCCTGAGCTTGGCTACGGCCTCTCGATCCTTTGTCCGGGCGATTTCACGGAGACGTTTCTTGAGGACAAATCGATCCCTGCTCATACACAGCTCGAGCTGCGCAACCATTCCATCGAAATCTATCGTCATGCCCATTGATCACAAATCATTTGTAAAAGGATGTCGCTCTTCTAAACTTAAGGCAATTAATCTTTCCCATACAAAGCATAAGGTTAGTAGCAGGCATGGACCAAAGAATCTCTTTCATACCCCAATATCAGGAAAGCTCAGACGAGGCCGCAGAGTTCTTGCGTATGACCCTACCGTTGTTAAGCAAATTTCAGTTGCCTGTCAATCCTGTCAATTATGCCATAGGCTATGACTATGTCGCGGGCAACAACCGGCCCTTGCGTGATGCCATTGACAATCTGGGAAATACGCAACAGCCTCTGACTCCGGCTTTATGCATACGTTATTACAAGGAATATATCCTGGACGAAGCCGCCAGAAAGTTTGAAAAAGTTGGCAATTCCCTGCAGCACCTGGTCCAAACCACTTTAGAAGATGTAGAAAAAACCGAACAGCAAGCATCCACTTCGGCAACGACCTTGGAACAACAGGCCCAAACCTTGTCTGAGCAAGAGCCCGAACAGATTGCTGAAGTACTCCAAAAAGTCATCGAAGAATCACGCAATCTGGCTACTTCTGGAAAAGAGTTGAAAAGCAGCTTGCAGGCCACTAATCAGGAAATTTCCCAACTACGGGCAGAACTTGAAATGATGAAGGAGGCCGCTTTTACCGATGCCTTGACTGGCCTGCTCAATCGACGCGCCTTCGATATGAAAATCAAGCAGATTTTAGAATCCAGCAATCCCACAACCACTTTTTTGCTGTTATTGGACTTGGACTACTTCAAAAAGATCAACGACCGTTACGGCCATTTGACAGGCGACAAGGTGCTCCGATTTACCTCCAAGATCATCAAGCAACATCTGCCCAAGGGTCAGATGGCGGCCCGTTATGGCGGCGAGGAGATGGCAGTGTTATTGACCAACATGCAACGCATGGAAGCCATAGAACTCGCTGAGAATATCCGGGATACGCTTGCCAGAAGCCGATTGCAACGCCGTGACAATCAGGAAACCATCGGCCAGGTCACGATATCCATCGGTGTCGCTGGGCTGCGAGACAACGATACCATCGAGATATTCATCGAACGGGCAGACCAGGCCCTCTATGAGGCGAAAGATCAGGGACGTAACCGTGTCATCGACGACCAACATACGAATCTGAAGGCTGCTGTTTGAACCGTGCTTGAAGTGGACAGGCAGAGGGAGCCGAGATGCTTTGAACCTGGACATACAAACGGCCGCCACATCTGTTGCGTGATACCTGCTTTCCATCCCGCTTGCCTCCTTCCCCCCATTCAGCTGTGCCATGGTAACGCTCATGAAGCCACCGTTTCACCCCGAAGCATGAAAGAACCAAGCAGGGAGCAGGGTATTGGTTTGAGGGCGTCCCCGGCCTGGATGGCCGGGGTCCGAGCCCCCAGGGACGGGTTCACGGCGTCCCGAAAACCAATACCCTGCTCCCTGCCCCAAGGTATCTTTCACGGTAATTTCACCTGAATCGTATTACCATATCCAGCCAAATTGCTGAAAACGATCAACCCTTGCGGAGGCAACCATGGCTGACCCCGTCATTGCTAGCAGAACCCCTTTTGCAGTTGAAGTAGAAGCCGGTAAAACCTATTACTGGTGCGCCTGTGGACGCAGCAAATCCCAACCTTTCTGCGACGGATCCCACAAAGGCAGTGAATTCTCGCCACTGGCCTGGCAGGCGGATCAAACCACAACCGTCTATTTCTGTGGCTGTAAACGCACCCAATCCCCTCCTCTCTGTGACGGCAGTCACAAGCAATTGAATCCCTGACGTGGCCCTGGAAATCGAACGCAAATTCCTGCTTCTCAGTGACGCCTGGAAGAAGCTGGTCTCCCACTCGGTCAGCATACGACAGGGTTACCTGAATCAGGCCAAAGCATGTTCCGTCAGGGTACGTTCCGCCAACGGCCGCGGCTGGTTGAACATCAAAAGCGCAACTATCGGTCCCCAGCGGCACGAGTATGAATACGAAATTCCCTTTGCAGAGGCCGAGGAAATGCTTGAGTCTCTATGCCACAAACCCTTGATCGAAAAAGTGCGGCATTTCGTGGACTACGGAAATCATACCTGGGAAATCGATGTCTTCGAAGGGGACAACGAGGGCTTGGTGGTTGCCGAAATCGAGTTGGACGATCCAGTCGAAGAATTTTCGTTACCGTCCTGGATAGGCCGGGAGGTCACCGAGAATGCCCGTTATTACAACAACTTCCTGGCCCAGAATCCATTCAAAAGCTGGCAGGATGGGTCTTGAATTTAAAAGCACGATAAAAGAACGCGGAGACCTGACTGAGAACCTCCGCGTCCGAGAAAAACAGGCTGTCAAAACTTCAGCTGATGCCACGTTCGTTAAAGAACGGACCATAGTCCCTATCCACCTTGGGAATATGGAGATCCAGCCAGTCTTTGACGAACTGGGTGGTTTCCGGAGTCACTTCCGCTTCGCCGGCATGAAACTTCTTCTGCAGATCGGCACAGGTCTGTACCAGTTTGTCGTGTTCCGCCTTGTGGGCTTCATATCCGGAATAGCCGTGGTGTTGCATCAGTTCTTCTTCGGTCTGGAAATGCTTGACGACGAAATCGATCAAGGCATCAAGCGCTGAACCTGTGGCGCCACGGTCACCTGCTTTGACCGCGTCATCCACTTGGTTGAGCAAATCGAATAAATGTTGATGCTGTTCGTCTGCAATACTTACCTTGGTGCCATACTGTTCTTCTGTCCAGGTGATCAAGGCCATGTTATCCCTCCTCCTCATCGATGTTGTCATCAGGAAGATAAAACTATACCCATAGCATAATTATGGTTGTTGATCTGCATCAACTTTATGGAAACTTCAGCACTTATCGAGCTGCAGATTCACCATGGATCCTGAAGATAGATGAATCACCGAGGACTTTTCAGGACAGGTCGGGCAGATAGGCCATCCAGTCACGTGTATCATCCCCATACACCAAAAAATAGGGATTCAGCACGGAAGGTTTGGTGTTATAGCGTAACGATTTCCCCTGCAGATCGACAACGAACCCACCTGCTTGGGCCACCACGCAATGAGCTGCGGCAGTGTCCCATTCGGAAGTGGGTCCCAAACGAGGATATAGATCCGCTACTCCTTCCGCCACCAGGCAAAACTTTAACGAGCTACCAATGGAAATCAATTCGTACTCACCATTGAGTCGCTTCAGATAGTGTTCAAAAGCAGGCGTTTGGTGAGATCGGCTACCCACGATCACCAGCTTTTGCGGGGCAGGTTTACGCACCCGAATAGGCACCGGCTGCCCGTCCCGTTGCTGTTTGAAAGCTCCCAGCCCCTCAGCAGCGAAATAAGTGGTATCCTGAACCGGTACGTGGACCACTCCCATCACCGGCTCATGATCGTGGATCAAAGCCACATTGACGGTAAACTGACCATTGCGGTTGATGAACTCCTTGGTACCATCCAAAGGATCCACTAACCAATAAGTGCGCCATTCCTTGCGCTCTGTGAATGGTAATTCGCTATCCTCTTCAGAAAGGATGGGAAAACGAGGTTCCAGGTTCTGTAGCACCTCCACCAGACAGCGGTGGGCAGTGGTATCAGCAACGGTCAGGGGCGAAGCGTCATTTTTGAACTCAATCTCGAATTCCGATTCATAGATTTTAAGAATCTTTTGTCCCGCTTTATGGGCAACATCAATCACCTTTGCCTGAATACCCGCCAAGTCCATATTTTCCATGATGCCAAGGAACCTCCTGATTGAAACCAGGTATCAATTTTACACCGACATCGATGAACGACACGAACCAATTGTCACTTCCATGGCTCGATATCGACACCGTGCTGTTGGACATGGATGGTACCTTGCTAGACCTCAACTTCGACAATCACTTCTGGTTGGAATTTGTCCCCACACGTTATGCAGCACGACAAGGGCTGCCGATCGAACAGGCGAAAAGTGAGCTTCTAAACCGCTACGAGGCGCTCAAGGGAAAGCTTGAATGGTATTGTCTGGACTATTGGAGCAGGGAACTTCAACTTGATCTGGCCGGTCTTAAACAGGAAATCGCCGGATTGATCAGTACGCTTCCACATGTCATCGAGTTCCTGGAAGCAATCCGAGCAAGCGGAAAAACCCTGTGCCTTGTCACCAACGCTCATCCCGACGCTCTGGCGTTGAAAATGGGGCGTACCTGTCTGCACAGGTTCTTCGATCAGATTTTTTGCTCTCATCAGTTTGGCGTTCCCAGGGAAATGCCGGAATTCTGGCCCAGGCTGCAGCAGGTTCTCCCTTTTCAGCCACAGCGTACACTGATGATCGACGACAGTCTGTCGGTACTCATGGCGGCCGCTGGATTTGGCATCACTCATACGGTAGCCATAGCACAACCAGATAGCCAGCAGCCCAGCAGAAACATCAATGGCTTTCCAACCATTGAAGATTTGGGGGCCTTGCTGCCGGTCATATCACTGCCGATAGAGCAAAAAACTTGAAATTCAGGGCTGATTAAGCTGAAATGTTATTGATCGAAACGCACTTCGATGTCCTTTCATTCCTTAACTTCCCATGTGGAGATACGCGTGAGTGATGCAATCGTTCATGTAACAGACGATACTTTCGAACAAGAAGTACTGCGAGACAAATTACCGGTGCTGGTAGATTTCTGGGCTGAATGGTGTGGCCCCTGCAAGATGATCGCTCCGATTCTCGATCAAATTGCAGAAGAATACCAAGGCCGCCTCAAGGTGACCAAGCTAAACATCGATGAAAGCCCCAAAACCCCCCAACACTACGGTGTACGAGGCATCCCCACGCTGATGTTGTTCAAGGACGGCGAGGTCGAAGCCACCAAGGTTGGCGCATTGAGCAAATCTCAATTGGAAACGTTTCTCGAACAAAATCTATAAACCGGATCAGCCCGTCTATACTTTCCCCTGATAGGCGGGCGTTCATTCTCTCCATATCCAACCTGCTGCCACATCCCTATCTTCCTACCTACCTGGCAAGCATTGACAGATTTAGCAAAAACCCTTCAAGACTAGTGAAATGAATCTAACCGAACTCAAACGCAAAGCCGCTCCACAACTACTGGAAATCGCAGAATCCCTAGGAATCGAAGGCGTCTCCCGAACGCGAAAGCAGGATCTGATTTTTGCGATTCTGAAAAAACTGGCAAAAAACGGCGAAGATATCTATGGCGACGGGGTCCTGGAAATCCTCCAGGACGGCTTCGGGTTCCTGCGCTCGGCAGAGGGCTCCTATCTGGCAGGGCCTGACGACATTTACGTTTCCCCAAGTCAGATTCGCCGCTTCAGCCTGCGTACTGGCGACACCCTTTCCGGTAAAATCCGGCCACCCAAGGAAGGGGAACGCTATTTCGCCATGCTCAAAGTGGAGCGGATCAACTTCGAACCCCCAGAGGTTGCCAAGCACAAGGTTGATTTTTCCAACCTGACTCCCCTGTTCCCACAGGAACGCTTCGTCCTGGAACTCGGCAATGGCAGCACTGAGGATCTGACCGCTCGCGTCATCGATCTGGCAGCTCCCATCGGCAAAGGCCAGCGTGGCCTGATCGTCTCGCCTCCCAAGGCGGGCAAGACCATGATATTGCAAAATATCGCCCATTCGATCGCCATCCAGAATCCTGAATGCTATCTGATCGTGCTGCTGATCGATGAACGCCCGGAGGAAGTGACTGAAATGCAGCGCAGCGTCCGCGGAGAGGTCGTCTCCAGTACCTTTGACGAACCCCCTACCCGTCACGTCCAGGTGGCCGAGATGGTGATCGAGAAGGCCAAGAGACTGGTGGAGCACAAGCGCGACGTGATCATACTGCTCGATTCCATCACCCGCCTGGCACGAGCTTACAACACCGTCATCCCTTCCTCTGGAAAACTGTTGACCGGAGGTGTGGACGCCAACGCCCTGGAAAAGCCCAAGCGGTTCTTCGGCGCCGCGCGTAACATCGAGGAAGGGGGCAGCCTGACGATCATCGCCACCGCCCTGGTGGA
>CAYUPV010000148.1:0-7465 GCA_964445885.1 uncultured Methylococcales bacterium | reverse complement strand
TGGCCGGTGGAGGGAGAGGTTGAGATTCAGGATATGCTACTTCGTGCCACGCATCTGAAAGCCCAAGACGAGCGGGATTTGGCCATCAGGGAGGCTGTTCAGTCGCTTGCTGAAGACTTCTTGCATCCATCCTGGGGAACGGTAGAGCAATTGGCACGACAATTTGGGCACTTACCCCTAGCGACCCTGGATATTTGGCGACAGTTCTCACGTGTCGGCACCGGGATGGCGGCGCTTGCTTTTCGGTTGGGCAATTTGCCGAAAAGTTTTTACCTACGGTTTGCTCGCGAGCTTCCATTTTCCTGGGAGGCAGTTTCGGCTTCCGCCTGGCGCAAAGCGATAACGAACTTGCAAATCCAGTGTGAACAAAACTATGGATCCATTGGAGAAACCATCTTCCTCAGTCATCTGGATGAATGCAGGAAAACACTGTGTGCTGAATGTGCTTCTCTAGATTATGTACTGGGCATAACCAGCGCAGAGTTCTCTGATGAAGACAAAAGACAGTCACAGCTACTAAAACAAGTTGGTGAAGGGTTGGCTAACGAACTTTTCGATGGCGAAAACAGCCCCCTAATGAAGCTGCGACAAAACCATGCCGATGATACCTGGCCAAGCGGGTTCAGCCGTTTTTTGAGTCAGGTGCGACGGGACCCATCTATCCAGCCATTCCTTTACAGCGATGAGCTTCGGCATCGTGATGGAGTCATTAATCTTCCTCTGATCGCGGCCGCTGCCTGTGCCCAGGGAAAAAGTGATGAATATTTCCGCGATCCCGAGGCCATCCATCTGTTACGCACCTGTCGTATTTTCGATCCGGAATGGTTCGAGGAGGCCTACAATCGGACCATTGCCCGCTGCTATACCGAGGGGCTTTTCGATGTCTAACGGCCGCCTATCGTACTTTTCGGACATAATGCCTACACTGGCGGCGCGTTCGCTTCTGGCGTCCATCAGCCAGCTCGGCTTTGCCAACCCTCCTTTGCGGCGCCACCTGCGCGATCTGTTTAGCCAACCTTACGGAAGACCGGGTGCGCTACTGGCTGATCCCACATTTGAGGCAGTTTTTGGATGGAAAGGTGCGAACTGCAAAATGTCCGACTTGGAAGGTCAATTATTGGCCTCGGAGCTGGTAGATGCAATGGACGCAGCCGGCGAATTTCGTTTTGGTAAAGAGTTTGAACCTTATGTTCACCAATTGAAATCCTGGGAGATACTGAACGGGAGTGAACCCCAGTCGTTGGTGGTGACCAGTGGCACAGGTTCTGGGAAAACGGAATGCTTCATGGTTCCGATTCTTGACCATTTAGCCCGTTTGCGTCGGAAACATGGCAGGCTGATTGGTGTTCGCGCACTCTTCCTCTACCCGCTTAATGCCTTGATCAACAGTCAGCGTAATCGGTTGAAGGCATGGACGTCTCCATTCAATGGTGATATCCGGTTTTGCCTGTATAACGGGAATACACCAGAACGCCCCGATCGCTCATCACTCCAACCAAAGGATCCTTGTGAGGTACTGGACCGAACCAGCTTGAGGAACCAGCCACCTCCCATCCTAGTCACCAATGCGACCATGCTTGAGTATATGCTCGTTCGTACGCAGGACGCGCCCATTCTAGAGCAGTCACAAGGCAAACTGGAGTGGGTGGTACTTGACGAAGCTCATACTTATATCGGGTCCCAGGCCGCAGAAATAGCTCTTTTGTTACGGCGTGTGTTGAATGCCTTCGGTGTAGAGCCCGGGAATGTGCGTTTCGTCGCAACATCGGCCACTATCGGGGATCCGGATGGAGAAGCCGGGGAGAGTCTCAAGCGTTTTCTTGCCGATGTGGCTGGTGTGAACATCAGTCGCGTACATTTGGTTTCTGGTAGCCGACAAATACCGGCCATACCTGGGGAGATTCAGCAACATAGAATTCCGATTGAAGAACTGGAAAAGATCGATCCAGAAAATGAAGCATCTCATGGACGCTACGCGGCCTTGTGTAGTCATCCCCAGGCGCGCCGTATACGACAGTTGTTTACAGAATCCGGTGATGCTTCGCATGTAGCGAGATTATCGGAAGTATGTGCTGTCCTGTATGGACAAAAAAAGGAATATACAACTGACGAACAGCATCGTGCTCTTCGTTGGCTCGATTTGCTTTCAGGCACCCGAAACACGGATAAGGACGGTCGCCGGGGAGAATCGTTTCTTCCACTGAGAGCACATTTTTTCCATCAGACGCTATCTGGCATATGGGCTTGCGCTGACCCCGGTTGTGCCGCCAGCTCCGGCACTGCGCTGGATAATGAGAGTTGGCCTTTTGGAAAAATTTATCTGGAGCCGAGGAAACATTGTGAGTGCGGCAGCCCTGTCTATGAAGTGGCGAATTGCGGGGACTGCGGTACGGTTTACCTCTTGGCTGCTGAGAGCAATGGTTATTTGCACCATCTGCAGCCATCCAATGTGCTTGATGAATTTGAACTCGAGAAGGACGAGGACGATGATGAAGAAATAGAGTCCGAGGAAGATCTCGACAATCCGGTGCATCGGCGCCAACACGCTGTGTTGATCGTCAATCGCCAACTGAATCACACTGGCCCGCTCACCATACGAAAAACAAGCCGCCAGATCACAGAGGATCTGGAGGACGTTCTCACCCTTCAAGCGCACGAGGACGATGGCAACGGATTGGTCTGTCCTTGTTGTGAAGCAACGGAAACATCCAAGCGTCGTTTATTCCGGCATGGCCGTCTCAGCGCGTCATTCCTTTTGGGGAATATCCTGCCCTCATTGCTGGAATACGCGCCAGATGGAGGCCAGCCTCTCGATCACTCCTATCGCGGGCGGCGCTTACTGACATTCAATGACAGTCGCCAGGGTACTGCACGCATTGCAGCAAAGTTGCAACAGGAAGCGGAACGCAATCGGGTGCGGGGTTTGGTTTACCACTTGACGCTGCAACATGGTCAGACAGGCATGGAGGACATTGACGGACTGAAGAAACAGGTTGCCGATTTGGAACACGCATACAGGGTAGCCCCCAATGACACCTTGCGTGACCTGCTCGAAACAGCGAAAGAAAAACTCAATAAGGCCGGCCAGCCAAAACCGGTTCCTTTTGATGAGCTAGCGCAGGCGCTAGCGGCTCAGAGTCGGGATATGCGCTATATGCGGGACTATTATCGGCGCTATGCCCCGGATGTTTTCGACAATGAAGTGGGTGATCTCACATTGGCCCGCATGTTCCTGGTCAGGGAATTCGGGCGACGTCCAAAACGTGCCAATAATCTCGAAACGATGGGTTTGGTGGCAACCACGTATCCGGCGTTGGATAAAGTCGCAGAGGTTCCGCAGCGCGTCAAGGAAGCAAGCGGTTTTGATCTGGCTACCTGGCGGGCGTTTCTGAAAATCTGCCTGGATTTCTTTGTTCGGGCAGGGGGGTCTCTGTCGTTTCCCCGAGAATGGAAAAGCTGGCTGGGTATGCGTTTTGGGCAAACCTGGCTGGTGCCGCATGATCAGGAACACGTCGGCCGCAACATGCGCCGCTGGAGCAGTGTTCAGCGTGGCAAGTCTAGCAGCCTGCTCGTGAGGCTGCTGGCTTATGTGATGCAGGTCGATCTGGATTCAGACTTGGGGAAAGACAAGGTCGATATCGTCCTGCGCGCAGCTTGGGACGCCCTATGCGGCATAGGGCTGTTGCGGCAGGAGGCAGATGGCAGAGTCTTGCCGCTCGATCAATTGGCTTTCCGGTTGATGGACTGCGGTTATATCTGTCCGGTAACACGCCGATTCCTGGATACCACTCTCCAAGGGGTTACACCGTATTTGCCCAAAATTGCCAATGATGTCACGGCCAAGTGCACGGGGTACAGAATTCCACTTTTCCCCAACGCTTTCGGAGACGAATCGGACGAGTTACTGCGTATTCGCAAGGCCAGGGAGTGGCTGGCAGAGCAGAAACAGATCGAGGAATTACGCGACCTTGGGGCCTGGTCTGCCCTCAATGACCGTGTCATAGAGCTCGCCCCTCTCTTCAAGGCTGCGGAGCATTCGGCGCAGCAAAGTGCCCAGCGACTGCAGCGTTATGAGAAAGCCTTCCAGGAAGGTGATGTGAATGTGCTGGCCTGTTCCACCACGATGGAGATGGGCATCGATATTGGTGGCATCAGCCTGGTGGCCATGAACAATGTTCCGCCCCATCCTTCCAATTATCTGCAAAGGGCAGGCCGGGCCGGTCGCAGGCAGGAGGCACGCTCCCTGGCCATGACCTTGTGCAAATCCAATCCGCATGATCAGTCCGTGTTTGGCAACACTCGCTGGGCATTCGATAACAGGCTGCCTGCTCCAAAGGTCTCATTAGATAGCCCGGTCATTGTGCAACGCCATGTGCAGGCGCATCTGCTTTCATGGTTTTTGCGGGAAACTCTCAAGGGTAGTGATCAGGAGCAGCTAAAGCTCAGTTGTGCTGCATTCTTCCTGGCACCGGAGGACAGCAGGTCGCTCTCCATGCGGTTTTCAACTTGGTGCCGCCGTCTAAGCGCCCACTGCCCGGATCGGTTGGCTAAAGGGCTAAAACATATCCTAAGGAATACGGTCCATGAGCGAACCGCGCCGGAGGCCATCTTCACCATGGCGGCTGATGAAATGGGGGACTTGGCCCAAGGGTGGAAAGCTGAATGGGAGAACCTTGACAAAGACCGCGCTGAAATCAAGGCAGAGGCGGGAGAAAAATCCCCGGCCTACAGGGCGATTAGCTTTCATATCAAGCGACTTGAAGATGAATATTTGTTGCGTGAATTGGCCAACAGGGGATTTCTTCCCGCCTATGGATTCCCAGGGCATATTGCACCTTTTGACAATTATACGGCCGCACAATTCAAGCGAGATCAGCGGGCAAGGGAAGAAGGGCGCGAAGACAACCGCTGCCGTTTCCGTGAGATGCCCAGCCGCGATCTCGCTGCGGCTCTGCATGAATACGCCCCGGGTTCACACATCGTTTTGGATGGTGTGGTCTATCGGTCAGCGGGCCTGACGCTGAATTGGCATATCCCGGCCGACCAGGAGGACATTCGCGAGGTGCAAAACCTCAAATTTGTCTGGCGTTGCCGGCACTGTGGTGCCAGTGGTTCCAGTCATTCGCTGGATGAGGCGAGAATCTGCCAATCCTGTGGTAAGAACATCGCGGCTGAATATCTTAGGGAGTTCATTGAACCTGCAGGATTTGCGGTGGATTTCTACGAAACTCCCAACAACGACATTGATACCCAAAGTTTCATTCCAGTGGAACAACCCTGGATTTCTCTGGAGGCGCCATGGACGCCACTCCCGAATCCGGATCTGGGTCGTTTTCGAACATCCAGCAAGGGGCATGTATTCCATCAGTCGCGTGGGATCCATGGAACAGGCTATGCGCTGTGTCTGGAATGTGGCCGCGCTGAACCGATGCAAACCGATGGTGGACTCCCGGATAAATTCCGGCAACCGCACCGCAAGCTCCGCCGCAGCAAGGATGATGCGCCGTTTTGCCCAGGCAGCGAGGAGTCTTGGAAGATCAAGTCAGGTATTACGTTGGGGCATGAAGCTTGGACGGATGTGTGCGAGATTCAACTGAAAACCAAAGATGGCATCTGGCTCAACGATAAGGTGGCAGCCACCACGCTCGCTGTTGCTTTACGTGATGCGCTGGCGGAATTGATGGGGGTCCAGGCCACCGAACTGGCTTGTAATGTCAAGCCAGTTAGAATGGACGATGGTACCCGGTGCCAGTCCATACTGCTGTTCGATAGAAATGCGGCAGGCTATGCCTCATCGTTGGGCCGTTTCATAGAATCAGTGTTCCACAAGGCGCGTCACCAACTGCAGTGCCCGGCCAACTGTGACAGCGTCTGCCCCCAGTGCGTGCTGGATTTTGATCAGCGCTTTGCTGCCGAGCAAATGGATCGGCATTGCGCGCTGGAAGTAATCAGCGAACCGTGGCTCAAGGCCCTGGCGCTTCCGGAAGAATATGCTTATCTTGGCGGGGAGTCCCGCCTGGAATGTCTGCCACTGGTCGAGGCGATCTGGCAGAGTATCAGCGAAAACACGATTACCGAACTGTACTTCCATGTGGGAGGCGACCCTGAGCAGTGGGATGTCGGCCCTTCTCCGCTGCGGCAACTGGCCTATCAGTTTGCCGCTCACGGTATTGACGTCAGCATCGTCATACCCAAGGCGCTCCTGGATCGGATCGAGGAAACCGATCGTCAGCTGCTTGCCGGCATGGCTAACAGTCCCCACATCCGTATTGTCAGCATTGAAAACCGGCCATCCGCTGGAAATGGCTGGCTGCTTGCCGAAGCGATCGGCCAGAGCTCCACAACCTGGGCTTGCGACACGCAAGACAGCCAACTGTTCAACAGCGAATGGGGGCAACAACAGCAGGTCCTAGTGCGGGCACCCATCCGGGCGACTGAGGGCGTGGCTTTGCAATTGGTAGATGTTGCTGAGCTTCAGCCTGTGCCTGTTGTACAAGGCGATCGCGAAATCGAACTTCATCACGAACTCGATGGCGGTATGCAAGGTTTTGGCAAGCGGTTCTGGGATTATCTGATCCATGAACACCAGGCAACCCGTGACCGCCTGCAATCATCGGACCGAATCATCGGTCTCCGCTACCAGGATCGATACCTGTTTTCGCCGCTGTCGGTTCGGCTTCTATTTGAAATTCTCAGGGGGTTGCGGGAGAAGACAGGTGAAGAGAGCTTCCAAGCCAATTCCTTGATCATCGACACACTGGCCTGCCGGCCGCAAACCGGCCACATGAATCACCCGCAGCAACTCCTGTGGTCGGACTGGGATGACAATGACATGCGTGAATCCGTGCTCACCATCGTTTTTCGAGAGATTGGGCTCCACACCCAAGTTCGATTGGCCGATGGCCGTCAGGCAGCCCACGGGCGAATGCTGGAGATCGGTTTTGAGTCGGGGGCAAGTGTGACCATTCGTTTCGACCAAGGCGTTTCCTACTGGCGTATCTCCCGATCCACAGAATATCGTAAGAAGTTGTTTGACTTTTCCGAACGAAACCCAGAGAAGCAGGCACGACAGTTGCTCAAATGTACGGCCTCCCTAGAAGGTGGTGGCTTCCCAACCCAGCTTTTTGTGAAGATAGTTTGAGACAACCATGGAATGAAAACCTAAACAGAAAGATAGGTCGAAGAGCTCATCCATGAGGATGTGAGTATTTCGGGCCAAGGGGGCAGGCGCTGCCCGATTTATGATGAAGCGTATATGTTTTTCATCGAGCTGCTGTGGTTGACACGGGAAGGGCTGTGAACATGAACCGGCTACTGCTTCGTGTTAGCTGAAGCCCCCGGCGACGTTCCGATCCGGTCCGCGAATCAACAGTCAGGCTTTCCGCGTTCAACTCAAGCGCCCCGGCAGACCATCGGTTGAGTCCCTATACTGCTGTAAATTCATATGAGGTGGATGGCCACCTGC
>CAYUPV010000147.1:0-7466 GCA_964445885.1 uncultured Methylococcales bacterium | reverse complement strand
AGTCCCGGTCCGATCTGACCTACAGTCTTACTTTCAACCGTAACCCTCGCTTCCGCAAACTGATCGACTATCTGGGGGAGTCCTCACGGGCCCACTTCCACGATTTCACCGACCTGCTCGATGCCACCGGTATTGGTTACACTCTCAATCCCCGGTTGGTGCGTGGTCTGGACTATTATTGCCTGACCGTTTTCGAATGGGTGACGAGCGAACTGGGCGCCCAGGGGACGGTTTGTGCCGGGGGACGTTATGATATCCTGGTCGAGCAATTGGGCGGCAAGCCCACACCTTCGGCAGGATTTGCCTTGGGGCTGGAACGCCTGATGACACTGTTGGAGGGATCCCCCCTGACACCACTACAACTTCCCCATCTGTATATGATCCGGGTGGGAGCCAGCGCAGAAAGGGCAGGGCTGGTACTGGCCGAGCAGTTGCGCGAGCGACTGCCCGAACTGCGCCTGGTGGTTCACGCGGGTGGTGGCAGTTTCAAGAGTCAGTTCAAAAAGGCAGACAAGAGCGGGGCCTTGTTTGCCTTGATCCTGGGAGAGGAAGAAGCCGCCCAGTCGGTGGCCTCGGTCAAACCTCTGCGAGAGGAAGGCGAACAATTCAAGCTCGATTACGATCGATTGCTGGACTTCATCAAATCTGAATTAATCTCGGAATAGGGGGAAATATGGCGACACATCTGGAAGAAGAGGCACAGGTTGAAGCCCTGAAGCGCTGGTGGAAGGCCAATGGCGGTTCCATCATTGCAGGGGTGATCCTGGGACTGGCGGGTATCTTTGGCTGGAACACCTGGCACAACTATCAGACCACCCAGGCCCAACAGTCCTCGGATCTATACACCCAGTTATTAAATGCGGTGGATAAACAACAGAACAACCTGGCCGAAGGCATCGCCCAGCGTCTGGCCAACGAATTCGGTGGCACCGTATATGCGGATTTTGCCAGGCTGTTCCAGGCCAGGGTGGCCATTGAGCAGGGAAAACTGGAAGAAGCCGAAAAATCCCTGGGAATGCTTCTGACCAGCAGTAAAGATCCCAATTTCCGCCATATCGCCAGGTTAAGACAGGCCCGGGTGCTGTTGGCCATGGGCAACCCTCAGGATGGCCTGGAGGTACTCATGTCTTCGGAGGCAGGCGATCCTGGACAATTCGCTGGTCAATATGAGGAGATCAAGGGGGACCTCTATCTGGCTCTGGGAAAAACCAGTGAGGCGGCCCAGGCTTACCGTAAGTCCCAGGCGCTGGGGCGCGATCATCCCTACCTGCAAATCAAACTGAACGATCTGGGGCAAGGGTCGTCAGAATCCCCGTGATGCGACACCTGTGCCTTCTGATTCCTGCCATGGTACTGCTCAGCGGATGCCAGTCCATGGGGGCGGCCTTCAGTAACACCGTCTCCGGTGCGATCGATCTGGTCAGCGGCGGTGGATCGGAACTGGAACCTCCGAAGGCACTGGCTCCCATCGGGCCTGAAATCGAAATCAACACCCTGTGGGACGAGGACATCGGCTCCGGCGATGAGGGATATCAACTGGCCCTCAGGGTCACCGGTGACGATGAAGCCGTCTATGCCGCCAGCTATGATGGCCGGGTGGCAGCCTGGAAAACCCGGTCGGGGGACGAAATCTTCGAGGTGGAACTCGATCTTCCACTGTCCGCGGGTCCCGCTCTCGGGAACAACACCGTGTTGCTCGGGACCTCCGAAGGCGAGGTGGTGGCGCTGGACGGATCATCGGGAGAAACGCTGTGGAAGGCCAGGGTCTCCAGCGAGGTGGTCGCCCCACCGGTTGCCGAACAGGGATTGGTCATAGTCCATACCGGTGACGGTGCCGTGTTCGCCCTGGAGGAAGATTCCGGCAAGGAGTTATGGAGTTACGGTCAGAAGGTCTCGCGTTTGTCGCTCAGAGGCGCCGCCAAACCCAGGATAGCCGATGAAACCGTATTGATCGGATTCGCCAAGGGACGGATGGCAGATTTACGACTCAGCGATGGCAAAGTCCTTTGGGAAAAACAGATGACCGTGCCCACCGGGGTCAGCGAACTGGAAAGGGTGATCGATATCGATTCGGAACCCGCCATCAAGGACGGGATACTCTATGTCACCACCTATCAAGGGGGGATGGTCGCCGCCGCGGTGCTGGACGGGGAAGTCATCTGGCAGAACCGGGAAGTCATCTCCCAGTCCAGCCCTGCAGTCACCTGGAAGACGGTGTTCGTGACAGACATCTACGGAGACATCTGGAGTCTGGACGAAACAACCGGCCGGGCCTATTGGAAGCAAACCACCTTGCACCGCCGTCAGGTCACTGCCCCCGTGGTCTATGGCGATTACCTGGCGGTGGGAGACTACAAAGGCTACATCCATTTCCTGAATCAGGAAGACGGCCACCTGGTGGGTCGGATCCGGATCTGCCGCAGCCCCATCCGCACCCCGCCGGAGGTCGTCGGTGATTATTTGGCGGTCTATGGCAGTGACGGTACCGTGGCAATACTCGAGATAGAAGCCCTGGAACATGAATAAGCCATTACCGGTCATCGCCCTGGTGGGCCGCCCCAATGTGGGTAAATCGACCTTGTTCAATCAACTGACCCGCTCCCGGGACGCCCTGGTGGCGGATTACCCGGGTCTGACCCGCGACCGCCGTTATGGCCGCTGCTGCCGGGCGGAACGTGACTTTCTGGTGGTCGATACCGGCGGTATCGTCGATGCCTCCGAGGCCGTGGATCAGGCCGCTCTGCGCCAGGTATCCCAGGCCCTGGAAGAAGCCGATCTGGTGCTGTTCCTGGTGGACGGTCGCGAGGGTCTGACGGCGGCCGACGAGGAGATCGCGGCCATGCTCCGCCGTCAGGACAAGCCGATCCTGCTGGTGATCAACAAGATCGATGGCGAGGATCCGGCACTGGCCGCAGCGGAATTTTCGGGCCTTGGATTCGAGCAGCCGGCGATGATCGCGGCCGCCCACGGCAGGGGGGTGACACGTCTGGTGGAAAGGATCGAGCCACTGTTGTCCCGGCCCGAAGGGGAACCGGCCAAAGAGGGCGAAGGCGAAACCGAGGGAGCGATCCGCGTTGCCGTCATAGGCCGGCCCAATGTCGGCAAGTCCACCTTGGTCAACCGACTCCTGGGTGAGGAACGGGTAGTGGTGGCCGACCATCCAGGCACCACACGCGACGCGATAGCGATCCCGTTCGAAAGGGATCGGCAACGTTTCGTCCTCATCGACACCGCGGGTATCCGTCGCCGTGCCAGGGTGGACGAAGCGATCGAAAAATTCAGCGTGATCAAGGCGATCCAGGCCATGGAACAGGCTCATGTGGTCGTGTTCCTGCTTGACTGCCGGGAAGGCGTGACCGACCAGGATGCCCGCCTGCTCGGCATGGTGATCGAGGCTGGCAAGGCCCTGGTGGTCGGTCTCAACAAGTGGGACGGACTGCCCCGGGAACAGAAGCGCCACATTCGCAACCAATTGGAAATCAAGCTCCGGTTTGTCGATTTTGCCGAGAAGATGACCCTTTCGGCATTGCATGGCACCGGGGTGGGGGATCTGTTCGACCGCATTGTCCCCATCTATGAACAGGCCCAGGCCGAGTTCTCCACTTCCCATCTCACCCGGATTCTGCAGGAGGCGGTGGAAAGCTATCCACCGCCTTTGGTGAGAGGGCGCCGGATCAAGCTCAAGTTCGCCCACCAGGGGGGCAAAAATCCCCCTCTCATCGTCATCCACGGCAACCAGACCGAGCGGATTCCCGCCAGCTACCGACGCTATCTCAATCACACTTTCCGTCACCGGCTTGGCCTGAGAGGCACCCCCATCCGGCTGGAATTCCGTTCCAGCGAGAACCCCTTCGCCGGCCGCTTCAACAAACTGACCGAAAGGCAGATCCGCAAACGCCGCCGTCTGATCAAACACGTCAAGAAACGTCGTTAAAAACCGATAAGCTGACTGGTTTTTGGGGGGAGGGATTGCGAACTACTCGCGCCAATCTTCCGTGGAAAAGACCATACTCTGATGATCCCTCCGCCAGCTGACCGCTTCCTTTTGCACAGATAGCCACCAGGACTGCATTTTGGGATCAGGCCTTGGGCTGGCAAAGGCGCTCGGCGTTATTATGGCCATGCACCAGGCAGGCTTTCTGTCCCGGACGGATCGATAAACAATGGCTCCCAATTGCGCCTCACGGGCGATCCGGGCAAAAGACTGGGTGGTCGAATAATCGTTTGGATGCTCCCACAGGACCCTCTCACGGTCAAAAGGAGGGTGCCTGAGATCGACCAACCGTGTGTCGATCCTGGCTTGAAAAGCCGTATGGGGCACGGGGCCAAGGCTATCCAGATCCATGGCATCCATCAGGAAACGCCAGCGCCAGTAACCCAATTCCGCACCCGCCGTGCGGCCGCCTTCAGCACCATAGAAGACGCCAGGATCTGTTTTCGCTCGAAACCGTGACCCCGAGGGCGGGGGGTCATAGCGAAAAGGGGTGGCCAGCAGATAATGCAATCGCTTTGCCTCCTCAGGAACAGGGTGCTTGCTTCGTTCGAGCAGGTCCTCCAGCACATCCTGCTCAGCCGCACCATCGACCAGCTTCATGGTTGATGCCACATGCTGGCCTTCGACCATCCGCCAGAGTCTCCCCTGCCAGCTGCGGGCTTCAGACAAGACCGCGGTAGGCGTCCAGGTAATGGACGACACGAACCAATCCTTCTGTCTTTTCGATCAAATCGATAGGCTGACCATTGAGGGTGCGATTCGCGCTTCGCAGCCACTTCCTGGCCGTTTCTTCATCACCGACGAGGGAATCCAGGGAACGGAACAGCCGCACCAGCAACAGGGCCAGTTCCCATTCCTTTCGCTTTGGATCCAGTTGGTACTTGCCGGTATACAGGCGGGATACGGTGGCAGGACTGAGGCCGAGGATCCTTCCCAGTACCACCCGGGACAGCTTCAGGCGATCCGCCGCGCGGGTAACTGCCTTGGAGAGCACCCCGGCAACCTCGGGAGAATCTGCCGGGGCAATCGCAGCGTGAGGGGGGATTGCTGGAGTGGCGGTGTTCATCGTCGAACCCCTCTGTATTTATCCATAGAAAAATAATAGCATATTTCTTTCCAAGGAAATATACTTGAAAGGCAAATTCTTTCCTGCACACGCGACGTCCACATTGGTCCGCGCCCCCATGGACTCAAATAGAGTGACCACCCATGGCTACTGTTGAAAAACTCAGTATCGCCCTCACCCCCGAAATGGCCGATGAAGTACACAAGGCTGTCCAAAGCGGCGAATATGCCAGCAGCAGCGAAGTAATCCGCGATGCCTTGCGCGACTGGCGCCGCAAGCGTACTTTGATGGAACAGGAAATAGAAGAACTGCGTATGTTATGGCGTGAAGGTCTGCAGAGCGGTTCGGGCCGATACGGTTCCATGGAAGAGATCAAACTGGCTGCCAAAAAAAACTTGGGCGAGAACGACCAATAATCCAGCGTGGCCCTTCTTCGAAAAACCGCCCAGGCCGAAGCGGACCTGATTGCCATTTGGGTATACATTGCCCAGGACAACCTGTCTGCCGCCTTGGCGTCGATGAGCCGTTACGCCGCATTCGTCCTTGGCCTTGTCACGGGTCCTGTAGACCCGGGCCGGCAGCACGGCCACCCCATAAGGGCGGGCCGGTTAGGCATAGGTGGGATTGAGATCGGACTCGTAGTTGCCAAACCATGAGTGACACTATAGTATCACTTTTATGAAAGTAGAACTCGTCACCGCCTTGAAACGGCACGCAACCAAAATCCTTGGAGAGTTGCATCGTTCCAAGGAGCCGGTTCTGATTACCGAGCACGGCAAGCCAGCAGCCTATCTTGTCGATGTCGAGGACTTCGAGTGGATGCAGGACCGTTTGCGTATCCTGGAAGGCCTGGCTCGGGGAGAGACCGCCATCCAGGAAAACCGTACCTGCAGCCATAAGGAAGCCAGGAACAAAATGGCCAAGTGGCTCGAATAATTTGGACTGATCCGGCGCTGTCCGACCTCGACGCCATCGCCGAATATATAGCTATCGATAGCGTTCAGGCAGCACGGAGACTGGTCCGAATGGTCTTTTCGGCCGTGGAACGACTGGAGCGTTTTCCATACTCTGGCCGCCTTCCTCCGGAGCTGGAATCGACCCGATACCGGGAAGTGATTGTCGGCCCATGCCGGGTCTTTTACCGATGCAGCGAAGATGAGGTGTATATTCTCTACGTGATGAGAGGCGAAAGGCAATTGCGCCGGTACTTGATCGACCAGCGGTCGCATGAGAACGATTGATGGGATAAAGTCAGAATTGCCGCATCTCCTCATAACACGATCAGCCGGTAGCTCTTCCGGTTGGCGATTTCCTCGTCCAGCCACCACTGGCCCGGCCGGGGCGTATGCGCCCACCAGGGCTTGCGGCTGATTCTTGACCCCCCTCCCGGCTCTACCAATAACTGGATCGGCAGCAGGATGACCTAGAGTAAAAGCGGGTTGCGGCAAGGCGATCGTCGATCAGATCAGTGGTGTCACGTGTCCTACTGCAGCAATGGATTGCACAGCAAGCCCTCGCGTGTCACCGCCTGCCAGCATCGATCATCATCCTTTCCAGCAACGGATCCAGGGCCACTGGTCTCGCTGAGGCCTCATCGCTGAGTTGGGCGAGCAGAGTCTCACCCTCGGCCTGCAATGAAGTCAGTTCTTCTTTCAGGGATGTCAGAATCTCTTTGACTTCCTGGTCGATCCGCTCGAACCCTGCCTGATAGCCGCTGCGAATTCCGGCCTTGGCCGCCTTTTCGATGGAGGGCTGAAGCAGGCGGTGGAGCAGGAAGGGAATGAGCCAGGAAAGGCCGATCAGCAACAGGCTGTGAATGGCAAAATTGATCCCCAGGTAATCTCCGGCGCCTTCGAATCCACGGTAATAGCCGATCACCACCTGCCAGCCGACCCAGCCGCTGGCTCCCAGTGGCAGCAGATAACGTAACGTGCCTGTCAGCCACAGGCCGGCCCTTTGCCAGCTTCGGCCGGGGTTGGCCAGGGACAGGCGCAGGGAGCGTTGTACCTGGTCTGCAAGGATTTCCTCCATACGGCTGCGATAGGCGTCGAACCGGCGTTTGAGTGGCGCCGCAGGCATGCCTGCATCGGTTGCCTCCAATATCAGGCGGTCCAGGCTGTCGTTCAGGTGCTTGCGGGCCCACAGATCCAGCAGCAAAGCCTCTCCCGACTCGCCTGATTCACGGGGCTTCCTTCCCTTTGCCGCGAATTCACGCGCCAGGGATTGAACTGACCAATCCACTGAAGGCTCCAGGTCGCGTAAGGTTTTCCGCCACAACTTCTGCCAGCGATTTTGCACCCGCTGCAGGCCCGCCGGTTCACCCATGGACTGCAGAATCTTCCGCGTCTGTTGAGCCTGCCTCTGCCCTTGCAACTGGTGCTGACGGGCCTGCAGTTTTTTCACCCC
>CAYUPV010000146.1:0-7520 GCA_964445885.1 uncultured Methylococcales bacterium | reverse complement strand
TTGTTTTCTTCGGAGGTGGTTTAAGTTTTGGGGTGGGAGAGTTTTCCTGGGGGTTTTGTGGTGGCCACGCCTGGGCGTTTTCCCTTTTAGGGTCTGGCGGCCTTTTATTTTTTCTATTTTGCTTCGCTTGGGGCGCTGCTGCCCTTCTGGGGGCTCTATCTCCGGGATCTGGGGCTGGACGCTGCGCGCATCGGGATAGTGATGGCGCTGTTGTCCGCCACCAAAGTGGCGGCGCCGAACCTGCTGGGGTGGATTGCCGATCGGACCGGGCGTCCTTTGGCCTGGGTGAGGCTGGCGTGTCTGCTTGCTTTCTCCTTGTTCCTGCCCATGCTTTGGTCCTTTGGTTATCTTGAGATTCTGGCGGTCACGTTGGCATTTGGGGTGTTCTGGAGTGCGGCTCTTTCACAATTCGAGGCCGTGACCCTGACGCATTTACATCAAGCGGTCGATCGTTATCCGTGGATCCGTCTCTGGGGTTCGGTAGGCTTCATCGTGGCGGTGCTGGGGTTGGGGGCCGCGCTCGACCGATTCGGGACCTGGGGATTACCATGGGTTCTGGTGGTTCTTCTTGCCCTGATCTGGGTGAGTACGTTGGTGGTACCTGAACCGGCTGGTCGCGCGCCCATTGTTGGTGAACCCACCTCATGGGGACGGTTGTTGTGGCAGCCCCAGATGTTGGCCTTTCTGTTGGCGGTGTTTCTGATCCAGGTCGCTCACGGCCCCTATTACGTCTTTTATTCCATTTATCTCTATGAGAGTGGTTATTCCGGCCTGATCACGGGGGGGCTGTGGACCCTGGGCGTGATGGCGGAAATCCTGCTCTTTCTGATTTTTCCCTGGTTGCGTGGACGCTTCTCTCTTCGTGCTCTGTGGTTGGTGGGGATCATCCTCGGCGTGGTACGCTGGCTGATCATCGGATTCGGGGTCTTTGACCTGGCGCTGCTGGCGATGGCCCAATTGCTCCATGCCGCCACCTTTGCCGTCAATCATGCGGTCTCCATCCACTATCTCAGACAGGTCTTCGGTGTTCGACATCAAGGCAAGGGACAGGCGTTGTACAGCAGCCTGAGTTTCGGTCTGGGGGGGATGGTGGGCAGTTCTCTGGCCGGTGTCGGCTGGCAAACCTGGGGGGCGCAATCGGTCTTTGGGGCCGCGGCGGCGCTCAGTGGAGTTGCGCTGTTGGCGGCGCTGCTGGTCAGGGTCCGTTGATCCAGATATGCACCGCGATACTGGCGATATAACCCAGCAGTATGACCGGCGTCCAGCGCAGGTGGACCATTGAAGTGTAGTGTTCACGCGCCTGTCCCAGCATTGCGACACCCGATGCCGATCCGATGGCCAGCAGGGAGCCGCCTACCCCGGCGGTCAGAGTGACCAATTGCCACTGATACAGGCTCATGTCTGGATCCATGTGCAGGACCGCCAACATGACCGGAACGTTGTCCACGATCGCCGACATCACGCCAACGATGATGTTGGCCGTCGTGGGACCCAGGTTTTCATAGATGGCGTGGGAGGCGAGGCCGAGATATCCCAGATAACGCAGGCCACCGACGGCGAACACCACGCCAAAGAAAAACAACAGGGTATCCCATTCCACGTCCCGGACCTGGCGAAACAGGTCGAATCCTTCATTGTTACGGGTTCGTTGCTGGTGATAACACAGCAACATCAGAAAGCTCAGCCCCATCATCATTCCCAGATAAGGGGGCAGACTCAGGAATTGCTCGAACAGGATGGCAATCGCGATGGAAAGCAGAAACAGTGCCAGAATCAACCAGGAACCGGATTTGAGCTTGAGACTGGTTTTTTCCACCAGAGGAGGGCTGCCAGGGGGGATCGCCCAGTGCATACACAGGGCGGGAATGAGAAAATTCACCAGCGCTGGCAGGAACAACGGAAAGAACTGACCGAAATCTACTTTATCATCCTGCCACACCATCAGGGTGGTGATGTCGCCGAAAGGACTGAATGCCCCGCCCGCGTTGGAGGCAATGACGGCCAGCAGACAGGTGAGAGTGATGAAACGAGGATTGTCACGTCCGATCATCAGTACCACCGTACTGACGATCAGAACCGTAGTCAGGTTGTTGACGATGGTGGAGAGCAGGAAGGTGACGATCCCCAAGGCCCAAAACAACCGGCGGTAACTCAAATTGCGCCGCGCCAGCCACAGGCAGAGCACCCGGAAGACGTTGCGATCGTCCAGGACATTGACATAGGTGGTGGACACCAGTAGAAACAGGAACAGCTCAGCGTATTCCACCAGATCTGCACGCAACAGCACGTTGACTTGATCCTGAGGGATGTCCAGGTTGCGATTCATGATGGAGATCAACATCCAAATGACAGCTGCGACCAGCAATACAGGCTTGGATTTCCGCAGTTCCAGGGTTTCCTCCAACATGACCAGCAGGTAGGCGAGAATGAACAACCCAAGACACGTCAAGGCGATAGGCTGACTGGTCAGATCCAACATGGGATGGAAAAGGGCTTCTTTTGCCTCCACGGTGGGCGCTGGAATCATCAAGGCAAGGAAGAGTCGGAGGTAATTCATTTTACTTTGAGCCTGATTGATACTCTCTATCTGGTTATTATAGAGCGGATGAAAGGTCAATTGCGGATTGAATGGGTGCGAATCGTTTTGATGACGGTCGCTTTGACGGTGGTCATGGGGGTGGAGGGGAAGACCGCGTCTCTGAGTCAGCACCAGCTAATGTTCAAGAGAGCTGAGCACGCCTTGGCCCAGGGCAAACGGAAACAATTCCAGCTGTGGCTTCGGCGGCTGGGAGATTATCCTCTGGTGCCTTATCTACAATACCGTTATTACTTGAAATATCCCGACAACCCGGACCAGATTGCCGGATTTCTCAATCGATACGCCGATACCCGCTATGCCAGACCGGTCCGGGCGAGCCTGTTGAAGCATCTCGCTAAGCTGAAGCGCTGGCGTGATTATATTTGGTTTTATCAGGATCTTGGGAGTACGGAACTGCGCTGTCACTATGCCTGGGCGCTGGACCGGCTGGGTATGACCGATCATGCTTGGCGGGAAGTACAGCGTCTGTGGCTGGTGGGTCGCTCTCAACCCAAGGCCTGTGACCGGGTGTTCAAGGCCTGGCGGCAAGCTGGGAAACAGACCCGGGAGTTAGTATGGCAACGTTTTCAGTTGGCTCTCGAAAACAACAAGCCCCAATTGGCGGAATATCTTTCCAGGACTCTGGGGCGGAACGATCGGGAACGGGCCCGTTTCTGGTTGCAGATGCACCACCATCCGGAGAAAAAACTTTGTCGGCCCTGGCCATCGTCATTCAAGCGTGATGCTCAGATATTTGTTCATGGACTCCTGCGACTGGCGCGTCAAGATCTGAATGCGGCCATCATGCTTTGGCGCCAGCAATCATCGAGATTCAACTTGACTGTTGAACAGGAAGGGAAGGTCCGTCGGTTCATTGGTCTTCGTCTGGCCAAGCGTCACGATCCCCGTGCCTGGGGGTGGTTGGTGTCGGTTCCCGGCTCGAAGGTCGACATGGAAGTGCATGGCTGGCAGATCCGGACCGCCTTGCGGAGCGAGGATTGGTCCAAGGTGGCTCAGGCGGTGGCGGGAACCCCGGCGCTGGATCGGCGCGGAACTCAATGGCGTTACTGGCAGGCAAGAGCTCTGGCGCAGCTCCATGGCCAGGATGCCGCCCGGTCATTGTTCTTGGAAGTGGCGCAAAATGCCGATTTCTACGGGTTCATGTCAGCCGATCGTTTACATGATAGTTATCGTATTCCGCATCACCCGATCAGCGTTCCTGAACAAGCCATCAAAAATCTGGAAAATTCCCTGACGGTCAGGGCCATTCGTGAATTCCTTGAATTGAGTCGCTATTGGGAGGCGCGGCGGGAATGGTGGCATCTGTTGGATCAGGCTGATCACCAGCAACTACTGGCCGCGGCCATATTGGCCCAGCGGATGGATTGGCCTCAGATGGCCATCTTTGCCGTGGCCAGGGCGGAGCACTGGGACGATCTCGAGATGCGTTTCCCGGTGCGTTTTCTGGACGAGGTGCGCCGCTATTCCAAACAAAGAGACCTGGATCCGGCCTATATCTTTGGCATCATCCGCAGGGAGAGTGCTTTCGATGAGCACGCACATTCGCCCGTGGGTGCCCGTGGGCTGATGCAGTTGATGCCCTATACCGCCCGCAAGGTGGCGCGCCAATTGCGTGAGCGCATGCGTACCGTGGGGACCCTGGAAGACTCCGCCACCAACGTTCGTTACGGGACTGCGTATTTCAAGTCATTGCTGCAACGCTTCGATGGCCATTTCGTCCTGGCGACAGCGGCCTATAATGCCGGACCCCACCGCGTCGAATGGTGGCTGCCTCAGCGGACCCTGCCGGCCGACATCTGGATCGAAACCATCCCCTTCAGGGAGACCCGACGTTATGTCCGGGCGGTGCTTTCCTATGCCGTGATCTATCAAAAACGCCTCGAACAACCCACCAGACATATCAGTGAATATGCTTCCCCTGTCCCCGGTTCGGGTCAACCGGTCGAAAAATCCAACAGTCTGCTTTGTGGCAAGTCCTCTTAATTGCTGCTGAATTTATTCTCTGCCTGTAAGATAATGAACAGCTTTTCCATGCTTAGGCGTGACTTCATGCAAACACAACAAAACAGCTATTCCTACGAAGAATTGATCCAATGCGCCCACGGTGAATTGTTTGGTCCGGGCAATGCGCGGTTACCGTTGCCGCCCATGCTGATGTTCGATCGTATCGTTCATATCAGCGATGAGGGTGGCCGCTATGGCAAAGGCGAGATCATTGCGGAACTGGACATCCGCCCGGATCTGTGGTTTTTTCAGTGCCATTTCGAATCGGATCCGGTCATGCCCGGGTGTCTGGGGTTGGACGCCATGTGGCAGCTGGTCGGCTTCTTTCTCGGTTGGATGGGAGCCCCGGGCAAAGGCCGGGCCCTGGGTGCAGGAGATGTGAAATTCCGTGGCCAGGTGTTGCCCCGGCATCATCTGGTGACCTACAAGATCAATCTCAGGAGGGTGATGCTCAGGCGCCTGGTGATGGGAATCGCCGATGCCACCCTCGAATGTGATGGCAGAATTCTTTATGAGGCTTCAGACCTCAGGGTTGGACTGTTTACATCGACGGAGGATTTCTGATGAGACGGGTAGTGGTGACCGGTATCGGTATCGTGTCCAGTATCGGTAACAATAAACAAGAAGTATTGAATTCCCTGCGTGAGGGAAACAGCGGAATAGAATTTTCCGAGGAATACGCGGAGCTGGGTCTGCGCAGTCATGTGCATGGTCCTGTCCGGCTGGATCCGGCGGAGTTCATCGATCGCAAGATCTACCGTTTCATGGGGGATGGAGCGGCCTACAATTACATCGCCATGCAGGAGGCCATTGCCGATGCCGGTCTGCAGGAACCTGAGATCTCCCATGAACGGGTGGGCATCGTGATGGGGTCGGGCGGTCCCTCGACCAAGGACATCGTCGAGGCGGCCGACATCCTGCGCGAGAAGGGGATCAAGCGGGTCGGACCCTACCGGGTGCCGCGGGTCATGTCCAGCACCCATTCGGCCTGTCTGGCGACTCCGTTCAAGATCAAGGGGGTCAACTATTCCATCAGTTCGGCCTGTTCCACCAGCGCGCACTGCATCGGCAACGGGGTCGAGTTGATCCAGATGGGGAAGCAGGATCGCGTCTTTGCCGGCGGCGGAGAAATGATTCATTGGACCCTGACCCTGACCTTCGACGCCATGGGCGCGCTGTCGAGCAAATACAACGACAGGCCCCAGTCTGCTTCGCGTGCCTACGATGCCAATCGCGATGGCTTTGTGATTTCCGGCGGTGCCGGCGTGGTGGTGCTGGAAGAACTGGAAACCGCCTTGGCCAGGGGCGCCAGAATCTATGCCGAAGTGGTCGGTTATGGTGCCACCTCAGACGGCTACGACATGGTACAGCCTTCCGGCGAAGGCGCAGTGCGTTGCATGCGCCAGGCCATGGAACGTGTCGCAGGCAGAATCGATTACATCAATGCGCACGGGACTTCGACACCGGTCGGTGATATCCGGGAACTGGAAGCGGTGCGTGAGGTGTTCGGCGACGACATTCCCCCCATCAGCTCCACCAAGTCCCTGACCGGTCATGCCCTGGGCGGCGCCGGAGTGATGGAGTCGATTTATTCTCTACTCATGATGGAGAACGACTTCATCTGTGCCTCGGCCAACATCGAACAACTCGATCCCGGCGCCGAAGGCATCCCCATCGTGCGTGAGCGGATGGACGAGGTGGAACTGAACACGGTGATGTCCAACAGTTTCGGTTTCGGGGGCACCAACGCCACCTTGATCCTGCAACGTTACCGGGGCTGATGGCAGACACTGCAAGGAAACCGGCAGCCCACCTGACAGGGCGGCAGCGCTACGAATTCAACAAGCTGCAGAAACGGCTGCGCCGCCAGGTCGGCCAGGCCATCGCCGACTATGCCATGATCCAAAATGGCGACAAGGTGATGGTCTGCGTCTCCGGTGGCAAGGATTCCTTCACCCTGCTGGAGATCCTGCTGAACCTTCAGAAGACCGCGCCGGTGTCGTTCGAGGTGGCCGCGGTCAATCTGGATCAGAAACAACCCGGTTTCCCCGCACAGACCCTGCCCGATTATTTTGCCCAGCGGGGTATCCCCTATCACGTTATCGAGCGCGACACCTACAGCGTGGTCAGGGAGATCGTTCCCGAAGGCAAGACCACCTGCGGGCTTTGCTCCAGGTTGCGGCGCGGTATCCTATACGGCTTCGCCGAACGGCACGGTTTCACCAAGATCGCCCTGGGCCATCACCGCGACGACATTCTCGAGACCTTCTTTCTCAACCTGTTCTACAACGGCCGCCTCAAGGCCATGCCTCCCAAGCTGCTCAGTGACGACAGGAAACACATCGTCATCCGTCCCCTGGCCTACTGCAAGGAGGAGGACATCGCCGCCTATGCTGAGCATATGCAGTTTCCCATCATCCCCTGTAACCTGTGCGGTTCCCAGGACAATCTGCAACGCCAGGCCATGAAGGCGATGCTGCAGAGCTGGGAAAAACGTCATCCCGGGCGCTCTGAGACCATTTTCCGCGCCTTGCGGAACGTTTCGCCATCCCAGTTGGCCGATGGAGATCTGTTCGATTTCATAAATCTTGAAGGTCAGCGGGTTGTTACAGAAGTGAATCCTTATGTCAAAGATAACGTGCCTTTGGATTGGGCGGAGCTATAAAAGGATATGGTTTAAGGAATCTCTGAACAAGTTCCCAAATCTGCGATAATTTCCTGAAAGTGACTGATTCCCCGTTCATGGAATCTGCCATGTACCAGCTGAGTTTTTCAGATGCCGAATATGCGGTCAAGCGCAAACAGATGCGCCGGGAGAAATTTCTCCAGGAGATGGAGCAAGTGGTTCCCTGGGCGAGGCTGGAGCGGATCATAGAGCCGTACTATCCGAAGGCTGGCAATGGAAGACATCCCTGGC
>CAYUPV010000145.1:0-7564 GCA_964445885.1 uncultured Methylococcales bacterium | reverse complement strand
GATAAAAGTATTTAGACCTAAATATATTATCAAGCAATATAAGTTATCAATAAAACCATTGCATGAGTTTTATAATAATACTGACAATGATTCATGCTGGTATTCGAAAATTCACTATTCCAAACCGAGCTGTGTCGACCACCCGGCTGACAGTTGATAATACAGCCAGAAAGTATCTGCACTTTTGTTCCATCGTTCTATCGCCTGACACATAGGCAGTATCCATGTCACTTTCGATCTTCATGCTAACACGGTAGTGCTCCAACGACTTCGCCAAGGAGTGGCGCTGAGTATGGGGTTGTCATCTCTTCTTCGTCCCTACCTGGGCCTTCATCTGTTCCACAAAAGCGACACTGCCCCTACAGGTCTGCCCACGCGATTTTTCCATGACAAAATAGGCACTTATAGCCCATCTGATTAACCTAGAAAACCATTCAATATCAAGCGATTGAAGCAATTTTCCGGATAGGCCCTCAGGGGTTACTAGTCAATCATATAGATGATATTTCAATCAATCTGAGGAATCACCTTTTCCATATGAGTATAGGCGACTGGCATGGGTTGGCAGACACATACATGAGGCACTTAGGGAGTGGATTCGTTCCCACTGACAGAAAGAGCTGGCACCTATCCCTTGAAATCTGATTTGGACAAAGTGGGAAGTTGATGTCTCGTTTGACCGCTTACGCTATGCTGACATTTGAATCATCACCCCGAAAGCTTCTGCAGTTTTGCCCCCATCCAATCATCTTCCGATTTATCCTAGAGGCAACCCTGGGAGTACCCCCAACGTCTTCATCTTAAAGATGACTGTGGGTACGGGTACTTCTCTCGTTGGAGCCACCTTTTCCCTGAGTAAAGGCATCTGTCAGGAGTTGTCAGACAGGCATGGTTGTGCCGCTCAAAGAGTAGAATCGATCCCGCTGACCGAAGTCTTACACTTCCCAAAATTGTCAATCACTATTCCAGATCCTCAGGATCTGCGACCTCCATGCCCCAACCGCCTCTCCACTTCCAGCACCAAACGTGTCGTTTTCAGAACCGCGTCCGGATTCAGGCTCATGGAATTAATGCCACATTCCACCAGAAATTCGGCCATCTCAGGATAGTCCGACGGGGCCTGGCCACACAGGCCGGAATGGATTCCGTTGCGGCGACATCCGTCAATAGCAAGTCGGATCATTTCCTGGACCCCCTCGTCACGCTCATCGTAGTCGAAGGCCACCAGTTCGGAGTCGCGGTCCACCCCCAGGGTCAACTGGGTGAGGTCGTTGGAGCCGATGGAGAAACCATCGAAGTACCGGGCGAACCGGTCGATCAAGACGATGTTGTTGGGAATCTCGCACATACAGTAGACCTTCAATTCCGCCTCACCGCGCTTGAGGCCGAATTCAGCCATTTTCGCCAGCACTCTTTCGGCCTCGTCGATCCGGCGCACGAAGGGCAGCATCAGGATCACGTTGATCAGGCCCATCTGTTCGCGCACCCGTTTCATCGCCGCACATTCCAGCGCGAAACCTTCAGCATAGGCAGGATGGGCATAGCGTGAGGCCCCACGGAAACCAAGCATGGGATTGGCCTCCTGCGGCTCGAACCAGCGGCCACCCAACAGGGAGGCGTATTCATTGGTCTTGAAGTCGGACATTCTCACCACCACCGGCTTGGGATAGAAGGCGGCGGCGATGGTAGCCACCCCTTCGGCCAAGGTGCGCACGAAGAATTCCCGGGGATCCTCGTAGCCTCGGGTGAGTTTTTCGATGGACTTGCGTTCCTCGGCATCCTCTACTTGTTGCGGATGCACCAGCGCCATGGGATGTACCTTGATGTACTGGTTGATGATGAACTCCATCCTCGCCAGCCCCACACCGTCTGTTGGCAGGAAAGACGTCTGGAAAGCGACCTCCGGATTGCCCAGGTTGATCATGATCTCGGTCATCGGCCGTGACAGTTGGGACAGATCGATCTTTCCCACCTCGAAAGGGATCTCCCCCTCGTACACCCGGCCCACGTCGCCTTCGGCGCAGGAGACAGTGACGGTCTGTCCGTCCACAAGCACTTCGGTCGCATCACCGGTACCCACCACCGCAGGAATCCCGAGTTCCCGGGCAACGATGGCGGCATGACAGGTCCTGCCGCCGCGGTTGGTGACGATGGCGGCGGCGGTCTTCATCACCGGCTCCCAGTCCGGTGTGGTCATGTCGGCCACCAGCACCTCGCCCGGGCGGAACTGTGACAGCTGTTCCGGATGAAGAACGTTGCGCACCGGTCCCACGGCGATCCTGGTCCCCACCGCGCGTCCTTCCACCAAAACCGCGCCGGTCCCGGTGAGGCGGTATTCCTCCAGCAGGTTCACATTCCTTTGTGAGGTCACGGTCTCCGGTCGGGCCTGGACCAGGTAAAGCTGACCGTCCAGGCCATCCTTGGCCCACTCCATGTCCATCGGCATGCCATAGTGATCCTCCACCTTGATGGCGTAGTCGGCGAGCATGAGGACATCTTCGTCACCGATGCAGAAGCGCAGCTGATCAGCCTTGGGGGTGGGCACGATGCGGGTTGTCTGACGATCTCCGCCCTGTGCATAGACCATGCGGATCTTCTTCGATCCCAGCCGGCGCCGTAGCACCGACCGATAACCTTGACGAAATGTGGGCTTGAAGACGTAGAATTCGTCCGGGTCCACCGCCCCCTGGACCACCGTCTCACCCAGACCGTAGGCCGCGGTGATGAAGACCGCCTCACGGAAACCGGTCTCGGTGTCGATGGAAAACATCACTCCACTGGCCGCCATGTCCGAACGCACCATCTTCTGCACCCCCACCGACAGGAACACCTTGAAGTGGTCGAAACCCTGGTCGATACGATAGTGGATCGCCCGGTCGGTGAACAGGCTGGCGAAACAGCGTTGCACCGCATCGATCAGGCCCTCGCCGCCCCGTATGTTGAGATAGGTCTCCTGCTGGCCGGCAAAGCTGGCGGTGGGAAGGTCCTCTGCGGTGGCAGACGAACGGACCGCCACGCTGAGATCCGGGCCGTACTCCTGCTCCAGTTTTTGATAGGAATCCAGAATCTCGGTCCGCAGATCGTTCGGGATCCCGGCCTCGTAGACGATTCTCCGGGCCCGGTAGCCCCGGCGTTTAAGGTCATCGACATCGTCGGGATCCAGCCCGTCCAGCGCCTCGTGCAGGGCCGGCCAGGCATTGGCCTGGTCGAGCACGTAGCGATAGGCCTCGGCGGTGATAGCAAAGCCATTGGGCACCCTGACCCCCTTGGAGGTCAACTCCCGGTACATTTCCCCCAGGGAGGCATTCTTGCCACCGACCAGGGCTACATCCTCGATGCCCAGCTCCTTGAAAAAGCGGACGAAGTGGTCATGTCGTGTCATCGCAATCTCCTGCATCCCGACCAAACACGTTTATATTTTCATGCGGGAGGCAGGAAGTCGAGTGGTATGACGATTCTACATTTCCTTCAGGTAAATGGATTAATTCTACAAGCCGGGCAAGACTAGACCTTGAGCCAGATCAAATCCCGTTGTTTATGCCACCCTAGAATAGAAGCCGAAATAACCGTTTCCAATCCATATAACAGGGATAGCTTTATGCAACTCATCAACTCCGATGCCCGTAAAAAACAGGTCCCCATCCTTGGCATGAATACGTTTGCCTTTGCGGTGTGTTTTGCCGTCTGGACGATCTTCTCCATCATCGGCCTGCCCATCAAGGAGAAATTGGGGCTGAATGACAGCCAATTCGGCCTGTTGATCGCCACGCCGGTCCTGACCGGTTCACTGAGCAGGATCTTCCTGGGGATCTGGGCCGACCAGTTCGGCGGCCGCATCGTCTACACCCTGCTCATGCTGGCGACCTCAGTGGCGGTGTGGCTGCTGGCTTCGGTAGAAAACTACTTCATGTTTCTGCTGGCAGCCCTGGGCACCGGTTTTGCCGGTGGCTCTTTTGCCGTTGGCGTCGCCTATGTCTCGCGCTGGTTCGACCGGGAAAGGCAGGGAACCGCCCTGGGAATCTTCGGAATCGGCAATGTGGGCGCGGCATGCACCAACTTCTTTGCCCCTTTCCTCGTGTTGGCGATGGGGTGGGAGAGCACTGCCAAGGTCTACGCGCTCCTGCTGTTGGCGACCGCAATGCTGTTCTGGTTCCTGACCGAGGACGATCCGGTCACTGCCGAACGTAAAAGGCGAGGGGAAAAGGCGGCTTCTGCTTTCCTGCAGTTGGAGCCATTGAAGAAGCTCCAGGTCTGGCGTTTCTCCCTCTATTACTTCTTCGTTTTTGGGGGATTCGTTGCCTTGTCTCTCTGGCTACCCAGATATTACGTCGGCGTCTATGGACTGGATCTGAAAACCGCCGGGATGCTGGCTTCGGCTTATTCCTTCACCAGCCTGCTGCGTGCAGTCGGCGGTTACCTGTCTGACAAATGGGGAGCCCGTCGGGTCATGTATGTCTGTTTTATCGGCAGCGTGGCTTGCAGCTTCTTCCTTTCCTACCCGGCCACTGATTACATTGTCCATGGCATCGAGGGACCGATCCAGTTCACCATCGCCATGCCTGTGTGGCTGTTCACCCTGATGACCATGGCACTGGGACTGTTCATGACCCTGGGAACCGCGGCGGTGTATAAGCACATTCCGGTTTATTACCCCGGTCACGTCGGCGCCGTTGGCGGTCTGGTGGGAATGATCGGAGGTCTGGGTGGCTTCGTCCTACCCATTTGTTTCGGGGTGATGAACGATCTGATCAAGGTCTGGACCAGTTGTTTCATGCTCATGTTCAGCCTGGCGGCCATTGCACTCGTTTGGATGCATGTTGCCATACGGCGCATGGAAATGGCGGCCATGGCCAAAGAACTGCAAAAACTTCCGGAATTGCCCGAGATGGTCTCGATCCACGAGGAAGAACACCACGGCAGTCTCGGCCCTTGGCCGGTCACCAAATCCTGAGCCGAGTCGCCATCCCAGTTGGCGGCGGTTTTTTACCACTTTAGGCCGGGGCAGCCCCATCGCTCGTTGAGCGAAAGCATGGACATCCATTCGGTTCAGCCCGGTTTGGAAAACAACGGCATTGCTCTCCAGTACCGTGGGCAAAAAAGGCATAAATCATGCTTTTATTCTCTCCGGTAGCGCTGAAAACACGGCCGTCATCATGCCATTTCCAGGGTGCCTCGTTAGTGACGATCCAGAAAGGTGCATGCTGATCGATTCTTTCAGTGGCTTGTTAATTATTAGAAGCAACCGAACGCCTGATATGAATTTTCCTTACCATCCTCAAAAGGAAACCTCCATGAAGAGATTTGCCACCATTCTCCTGACTGTTGGTACCACGACTGCTGCCGCCGAAGATCCACCGACGCCGTTGGCAGATGCGCTAAGCAGGCAATGGGGACAAATCATGCCCGACATCCGCTACCGTTATGAATACGTGGATGAGGAAGGAGACAAGGAAGAGGCCAATGCCTCAACCATGCGTCTACGACTGGGTTACCTGACCCCAAAATTCAAGGGATTACAGGCTTATGGAGAAATGGAAGGCAACTGGGTGGTGGGGAACGACCGCTACAACAGTCTGCGCAACAATGAGACTGGTCATTCGGTGGTCGCCGATCCACAGGACACGGAACTCAACCGTGCCTGGTTGAAATACACCGGCATCGAGAACGTGCTGGTCAAGATAGGACGCCAACGGGTCATCCATGATGACCAACGCTTCATCGGCAATATCCCCTGGCGGCAGCTGGAGCAGACCTTCGATGCCGTCGTCATCCGCACCAATCCATTACCGGAGGTGGAGATAGAGACCGCCTTCCTGTGGCACGTCCGCACCGTCGTCTCCAGTACCATCAACATGACTTCCCCCCTGCTGCATATCACCTATACCGGCCTTCCCTTCGGCAAGGTCAGTGGCTACGGCTACTGGCTGGATTACGACAACCGTTCAGACAGCCGTAATTTCGCCCTCTCTACCCAAACCTACGGCCTTCGCTTCAGCGGCAGCCATCCTGCCGGCACCCGATTCAGACTGCTGTACACCGCTGAATATGCCAAACAATGGGACTACCAGCGCAATCCTAACGACTTCAGCACCGACTACTACCATTTTATGGGAGGAGTCTCGGCTTTCGGCTTCACCCTCAAAGGTGAGATCGAAAACCTGACCGCCGACAAGGGCATCGGCTTCTCCACCCCTGTCGCCACGCTTCATGCCTTCCAGGGCTGGGCCGACAAATTCCTCAACACCCCACAGAGCGGCGTTCGTGACGTGTACGCCACTGTCAAGATGAAACTGTGGGGAGCAAGCTTGATGGGCGTCTATCACGATTTCCGGGACGAAAATGGCAATGTGCGCTATGGCGAGGAATACGACGCCCTGCTGACAAGGAAATTCGGCAGGTACTTCAGCCTGCTACTGAAATATGCCTACTATAACGCCAAGGGCTTTTCCACCGATACCCAGAAGGTCTGGGGCCAGATAACCTTGCATTTTTGACAACAACCGGAGGGAGAGCAGAACAAAGTGATCGCAACGAACTGTACATCTTCTTCACCCATCTACCCAATCCGCTCAATGAGTCAATCCGTCCACCCGGTTGGCGGCGACGATCTCATGGATCAGGCGCTCGGCACCCGCCAGTTCGTCGGCGTATACCCCGGTCTGATAATCAGGAGTGGAGGGGGATGTCAGGGAGCGGAGTCCGCTTTGCCCTGGAATGGATGCTGCCGGATGGGTTAATCGCTGCCATAGCGGGGCTGGCCGGCCGGTGTCGATCCGGATGACGGTGGAGAGCCCGGGACGCAGGGGCCAGCGGCGTAATTCCACGGAATCGAGGGCAATGCGCACCCCCACGCGCTGACGAATGCGGATGAAGTTGCCACTGGCAGTGTCGGGCGGGATGAGGGCAAAGGTACTGCCCGTGGCTGGCCAGATGCCCTCAACTATGCCGTGGTAACGCTTGCGGGAACCGTAGAGATCCACCCGTATCTCGGCTTCCTGGCCGGGACGGACAGATGCCAGGCGGGTCTCGAGGAAATAGGCCTCGACCCACAGGTGGTCCAGGGGTACGATGCTCAGCAACGGTTTTCCCGGCGCTACTTCATCTCCCACCTGTACCCTGCGCTTCGCCACATAACCACTTACCGGCGCCACGATCGCCTGGCGCACGAAATTCAGATAGGCCTGCCGCAGGCGATGCTTGGCCGCCTCCACCAAAGGGTGAATTTCCACCTGGGTGCCGACGACCCGACTTTGGGCGCGCCTGAGTTCGGCGCGAACCTCGGCCACCCTGGCGCGGGCCTCACGCAGCCTGTCTTCGGCGTTCTCCATGGTCTGGGCGGACACCCCCCCGCTGACAATGACCTGGCGGAAACGCTTCAGGTCGTGCTCTATCCGCTGCACCTCGGCATTGTGGACAGCCAATCGGTGACGCAACGCCTCGGCCTCGGAAAACATCGCCTCGACCTGGCGTACCGCCTCGGCCAGTGCGGCCTGGGCGCGTCCCAGGGCGATCCCGGCCCGGTGCCCCTGGAGTCGTACCAGGATCTGGCCCGCCTGGACGGACG
>CAYUPV010000144.1:0-7594 GCA_964445885.1 uncultured Methylococcales bacterium | reverse complement strand
GCGCCGATGTCGAGCAACTGGGCGAGCGCCGCATCAAAGTCGAGCTGCCCGCCAAGCTGCCTTACCTGATGATGGGATATAAGGTACCGACGCTGGCAAGCCTGCCCCAAAAAAGGCAATGGGAGGCCTATGCTTTGACCGTGCTGGCAGGAATTCTCGATGGGGGAGAGAGTGCGCGTCTTTCGACCCGTCTCATCCGGGGCAGTCAAATTGCTGCTGCGGCCGCGGCTGGCTATGATTTGTATGACCGCTTGCCCACGCTGTTCGTCTTCAACGGGACGCCTTCCCAGGGGCATGATCTGGAAGAGTTGGAACAGGCCTTGCGCCGGGAAATCCATTCTTTGCAGAAGGATCTGGCCACCAAAGAGGAACTGGAGAGGGTCAAGACCCAGGTGACCGCAGACGCCATCTACGAACGGGATTCCATGTTCTATCAGGCTATGCAGATTGGCCTGCTCGAGACCGTCGGGTTGGGTTGGAAGTATCTCGATCAGTATGTGGACAGGATCCGCCAGGTCACGGCGGAGCAGGTACGTGAGGTGGCGCGGAAATATCTGATTGCCAAACATCTGACCATGGCGCGGCTCCATCCCTTGCCAATCAAGGAAGGCCAGCGTCCGGCAGTGCCGACATTCACTCCAGGAGGTGAGCATGTCCGTTAATTTCGTTCGCTTAGGTTTTCTGTTCCTGCTGTGGCCACTTTTGGCCTGGTCTGGACCCAGGATCGAGCATTGGCAGACTGCAGCAGGGGCACGAGTCTATTACGTTCACAATTCGGAGCTTCCCCTGGTTGACATTCAGGTGGTATTCGACGCTGGCAGTGTTCGCGATGGGGAAAAGTATGGTCTGGCTACCCTGACAGCCTCGCTCCTCGATTCCGGAGCGGGTGAGTGGGATGCCGACGCCATCGCCCGGCGTCTGGAAGACGTTGGCGCTTCTTTGTCCACCGGGGCATCGCGGGATTCCTCCTGGCTTGATCTGCGCAGCCTGACCGAGGCGGGCAAGTTTGAGAAGGCCTTGAGTACCGCGGTGGAGATTCTGGCTCATCCAGGTTTTGACAAAAGTGATTTCAGACGCGAGAAAAAGCGCCTGTTATTGGCCCTTAAACAGCGAGGGGAATCTCCGGCACAGATTGCCGGCATGATGTTCTTCAAGGCCTTGTATGGCGATCATCCCTATGCCCATCCGGTGGAGGGGGAAACGGAAACGGTTCAGAAGTTGAAGCCCGAGGATCTTCTCGCCTTCCATAAACAATTCTATGTGGCCAGCAATGCCGTGGTGGTCATCGTCGGGGCCTTCACCCGGCAACAGGCCGAAGGGATTGCCCAGCGTCTGACCGGGCAACTGCCCAAAGGGGAGCCGGCGACTCCGATTCCTCCTGTTCCAGAGCCCAACGCAGTGCAAACCCTGCGTAAACCCTTCCCTTCGGCTCAAACCCATGTCTATGCGGGGATGCCCGTGCTCACCCGGGGGGATCCTGATTACTTTCCCCTGTACGTGGGCAATCATGTGCTGGGTGGCGGTGGATTCACCTCGAGAATCGTGAAGCAGGTGCGCGAGGAACGCGGTTTGTCCTACAGCGCCTACAGTTATTTCATGCCCATGAAGCGGAAGGGGCCGTACATTGCCGCCCTGCAGACCCGTAACGACCAGACTTGGCCGGCACTGGAGGTGCTTGATCGGACCATCCGGGAATTCATCGAGCAGGGACCGAGCGCAAAAGAACTCGAGGCAGCCAGGAAAAACATCACCGGGGGGTTCGTGCTCCGTTACGACAGCAACGCCAAGCTGGCCGACTATGTGGCCATGATCGGTTTCTATGGTCTCCCCCTGGATTATCTCGACACCTTTCCCCGGCGCGTGGAGGCGGTGACCCGGCAGCAGATCATTGACGCCTTTCGGCGTCGGCTCGATCCGGATCGTTTCCAGACTGTGCTGGTGGGAGGCGGTGCTGTCTCGAATGGCAAGAAAGAATGAAGTCCGCATCATCGCCGGCCACTGGCGCGGACGGCGCTTGAATTTTCCGGCAGTGGCAGGTCTCAGACCGACTCCTGGCGTGGTGCGTGAAACTCTGTTCAACTGGCTTCAGGTGGAAGTGTCCGGGGCCCGTTGTCTGGATCTGTTTGCCGGCAGTGGCGCCCTGGGTGTGGAAGCCGTATCGAGAGGAGCGGCTGGGGTTGTCCAGGTAGAGGTCAATCCAAAGGTGGGGCGGGCACTAAAGGAAACTAACAGACGACTGGCAACTGATCGGATCGAGACAGTCACTGCGGATGTGAAAATATTCTTGCGTAAAGCCCCACCCCAACCTTTCGACCTGGTGTTTCTCGATCCTCCCTTTGGTGAAGAATGGGTGAGTCCCTGTTGTGAGTTGCTGGAGACGGGTGGATGGCTGACGGTGGAGGCCAAGGTCTATGTCGAGGCGGAAAGGAGTCTCGAGCCGCCCGAGGTACCCCGGAATTGGGAGCGACTACGCCACAAGAAGGTCGGTGACGTGGGTTGTCACTTATACCGGAGGATGCCATGAAGGTCAACGCTATCTATCCGGGTACATTCGATCCCATCACCAATGGACACATTGATCTGGTGAATCGGGCTGCGGGTATCTTCACCAAGGTAGTAGTGGCGGTGGCCGAGAACAAGGGAAAAGTGCCTCTGTTTTGTCTCGAAGAACGGGTCGATCTGGCTCGCCAGGTCCTCAGTGGCATAGATAATGTGGAAGTGATCGGTTTTGGTGAGTTATTGGTGGAGTGCGCCAAAAAGCACGGGGCACGGGTGATCCTGCGTGGGCTGAGGGCAGTGTCTGATTTCGAATACGAGTTCCAGCTGGCAGCCATGAACCGGCGCCTGACCCACGAAAAGATAGAGACACTTTTCCTGACCCCGGCGGAACAGTACGCTTTCGTTTCCTCCAGCATGATCAAGGAAGTGGCCAGGCTGGGAGGTGACGTGACCGAATTCGTTCCGCCTCTCGTGCTTCAAAGATTGTTGGACCTTTTCAGGCGAGGTGACTGATGGCCCTGAAGATTACCGATGAGTGCATCTGCTGTGACGTGTGTGTGATGGAATGTCCGAATGATGCGATTTCCCTGGGTGCGGAGATCTATGAAATCGATCTGGCCCGTTGCACCGAGTGTGTGGGGCATTATGAGACTTCCCAGTGTGTCGAGGTCTGCCCCGTGGACTGCATCATTCCAGATCCCGATATCCGCGAGGACCGGGAGACATTGCTGAGGAAATATCAGCAACTCGAGCAGGAATGACAAAATTATTACATTGTGGCTGGCTGCTGTTGCTGTTGTGGCAGACAGCGGTCACCTTTGCCGATACACCTCCGAAATCCGCTATCGCCTCCGCCCATCCCCTGGCCACCGAGGCCGGACTCGAGGTTCTGCGCCGGGGTGGCAACGCTTTCGATGCGGCAGTGGCCGTGGCGGCGGCCCTGGCCGTGGTGGAGCCTGCAGGTTCAGGACTGGGGGGTGGCGGATTCTTTCTTTTGCACCGGGGAGCCGACGGCAGCAATATCATGCTCGATGCCCGGGAAAAGGCTCCGCTGGCTGCCAGCCGGGATATGTATCTGGGCCCCTCGGGAAAAGTCATTCCCAGATTGTCCATCGACGGCCCACTGGCCGCGGGCATTCCGGGTGTTCCCGCATCCTTGGCACACCTTGCAAGGAATTATGGGCGTCTCCCCCTGAAAGACACGCTGTCGCCTGCAATACGTTATGCCCGGGAGGGCCTCGTCGTGGGGCCCCGGTATCTGCGTCAGGTCAAGCGTAGACTCAAAATCTTACAACAATATCCGCAGACGGCCTCCGTGTTCCTGCAGCGGGGGGAAGTTCCTATGCCGGGTTTCCGCCTGGTGCAGAAGGATTTGGCCCGGGTACTGGAGGCCATCGCGCAACGGGGAAAAGCAGGATTTTACCGTGGCTGGGTGGCTGATCGTCTGGTGAAGTCGGTGCGTCGTGGCGGTGGTCTTTGGCGCCGAGAGGATCTCGAACAATACCGAGTGATCGAACGTCGGCCCATCGAGGGAGATTACCGCGGGATCCACATTATCTCTGCGTCCCCGCCCTCCTCAGGCGGCGTGGTGCTCATGGAAACCCTGAATATCCTGTCGACCTTTACGTTGCACAGCCTTGATTCTGTCACCGTGAAGCATTTGGTGGTCGAGGCCTGGCGCCGATCCTACCGGGATCGTGCGCTGTATCTTGGGGATCCTGATTTTGTCTCCATGCCTTTGGTTCGCCTGCTCAGCCTTGATTATGCCGCGGGCTTGCGGGTGGCGATTCGCCAGGATCGGGCATTGCCCAGCGTTTGGCTCAATCCAGCGCCTGCACGGCCGGAAGGAGCCGACACTACCCATTTCTCCATCCTTGACAAGCAAGGCAACCGGGTGGCGGCGACCCTGAGCATCAATTATCTGTTTGGTTCTGGATATGTGGCGGAGGGGACAGGTGTGCTGCTCAACGATGAGATGGACGATTTCGCCGCCAAGCCCGGTGTGCCCAACATCTATGGGCTGGTGGGAGGGGAGGCCAATGCTATCGCCCCCGGCAAGCGGATGCTCTCGAGCATGACCCCGACTTTTCTGGAAACAGCCAACAGAATCGCAATTCTGGGTACGCCTGGAGGTAGCCGTATCATATCCATGGTCACTCTGGCAGTTCTGGATTTTGCCGCAGGTTTCCGTCCCTCCCTTTGGGTTACCTGGCCCCGATATCATCATCAATATTTACCTGACGAAATCCAGTTTGAACCAGCCGCCCTGTCTGCCAGGGAACAGAAGAAACTGAACAGCATGGGTCATCACCTGCATTCCTTGGCACAGACCTATGGCAATATGCAGGCGATAGTGTGGGACAGGCGGGAAGGCCAAGTGGAAGCAGCTTCCGATCCACGCGGCGAGGGAATGGCAAAGATCGAGTGAGCCCTAAAAATTGGGCGCCCTATGGGTTGGCGAAACAGAAAGCAGGAGAAATAACGTTACTCTGACCTCTATTAATAAGGTTGATGTCTGGCGGTTGTCTCTGGATCTGTTTGCCGAATCACTGGAACGCTGCGAAGCGGTGATATCCTCAAGTGAGCGTGAGCGTGGAGAGAGGTTTCTTTCTCCCCAACACCGGCGCCGCTATTTGGCTTCCCAGGGGCAGTTGCGTTGGCTGCTGGCCAGGTATTTGAATCGTCCACCCCGGTCTTTGAAATTTTCCCGTCACCAATGGGGAAAACCTTATCTGGCGGATGCCGATTTGAGTTTCAACATTTCTCACAGTCAAGACTGCTTGTTGATCGCCGTCACCCAGAAACAATCGATTGGAGTGGATGTAGAGGCGCTTCATCCCCTCCATTCCATGGAGGCCATGGCTCGGCGCTGCTTTGCTGATTCGGAGCTGGCTTATTGGGAGGGATTGGCTGAGGATGAGCGTCCCAAGGTTTTTTTCCGGCTCTGGACGCTAAAGGAGGCTTTGGTGAAAGCCATAGGGAGAGGGCTCGGTTTAGGAGTCAAGCGGTGTGTTTATGGTTTGGCCCCGTTACGATTGCTGGCTTTGCCGGAGGAATGTGGTTCCGTGGATAACTGGCGGGTGTGTGAACTTGACGTCGGAAGTGATTTCAGGGCTGCACTATGCGTCAGCGGTGGAAAGATTCAAGTCGTACGGAGGAACCTGCCGCTGGATTGGTTGTTAACTCCTGAGGCAGCGGCCGGTCACGGCATCGAAGATTGGAGTGGCGCCTTTCAATTTCCCCAGGCTGCCGGGAACGATCAATAAGTCTTTCGCCCGGCTGAAGTACCGACGGACTTGCAGTGGCTTTCGGGCCGGCCGGCCTTTTGCCGGATTGGTGCTGGTGGAGACTAAGGGGGCACCGAAGGCTTGACAGAGAGCGGCGGTGATTGGGTGATTGGTGACCCTTACCGCCACGGTGTCATGAACGCCGCGAATCCACCAGGGACAGGCAGATGCCGCTGGCAACAGCCAAGTCACGGGGCCTGGCCATGACCGCAGCACTCGTTCCATCCTGTCTTCGGGTAGTAATTTGAGGAATGGAAGGAGCTGCCGGAATTCGGCGGCAATCAGAATCAGGCCTTTGTCCGCGGGCCGGCTTTTCAACTTCTGTATCCGTACCACCGCTTCGAGGTTCCAGGGATCGCAACCGAGTCCGTAGACGCCTTCGGTGGGATAGGCGATCAAGCCGCCCAGGCGCAGGTGTCGGACTGCCTGGTGCAGACGCCAGCGGGGGAGGGGACATGGCATGGGGGTGGAATCAGGAGGCGGCTTTGGCGAGCGGTTCGGTTTCTGGAGCTTCCCCCTCGTAAGGGGTGGCATAGCCACATTGCTTCTGTGGACAAACCTTTTCCGTCCCACGGCGCTTGGTGGTCTTGAGCGTCAGGATTGGCCAGCCGCATTCGGGGCAAGACTCATTCAAGGGCGGATTCCAGACCGCATAGTTGCACTTGGGATAGGTGGCGCAGGAATAGAAGATCTTGCCGCCTCTGGATTTGCGTTTGAGCAGGTTGCCCTTATGGCACTGTGGACAGGGAACGCCGGTGTCTTGGGGTTTCTCCAGCGGCTCGATGTGACGGCATTGGGGATAATTACTGCAGCCGATGAACTTGCCGTAACGGCTGGTCTTGATCTGTAGCGGGCCGCCGCATTTCGGACATTCGCGGTCCAGGGTTTCTGGCTCGGGCGCGCTGTTGTCTTCTTCCAGGTTACGGGTATATTTGCACGTGGGGAAGTTGCTGCAGCCGATGAAGCGGCCGTTGCGCCCCAGGCGGATCGCCAGTTGTCCGCCGCACTCGGGACATTGCTCATCGATGGGTTCCTGGGTGACATCCTTGCGCTGCACGCTGGTTTCTTTCTCGCTGACCAGTTGCTTAAACGGATCCCAGAAGGCTTTGAGCAGTCCCAACCATTTCTTCTCTCCCCGAGAGACCGCGTCGAGCTGGTCCTCCAGGTCGGCGGTAAAATGATAATCCACGTAGCGGGTGAAGTGCTCGGTAAGGAACTTGTTGACGATCCTGCCAATATCGGTCGGTTTGAAGCGCTTGTTCTCCAGGATGACGTATTCCCGATTGATCAGGGTGGAGATGATGCTGGCATACGTGGATGGACGGCCGATGCCGTATTCCTCCAGCGCCTTGACCAGACTGGCTTCGGTGTAGCGGGGTGGCGGCTCGGTGAAGTGTTGGTCGGCCAGGATGTCTTCCAGAGCGACCTGTTGACCCTTTTTCAAAGGCGGCAGTAGCTTTTCCTCGCCTTCCTTCGCTTCGTCGTCCTTGCCTTCCTGATACACCGTCATGAATCCGGGATGGGCGATGATCGATCCGGTGGCACGGAACAGATTTTCCGGTCCACCACAGGCAAGATCCACCGCCACGGTATTGAGGGTTGCATGAATCATCTGGCATGCCACGGTGCGTTTCCAGATCAGTTGGTAAAGCTTGAACTGGTCAGAGCTGAGAAAAGGCTTCAGTGCCTCAGGTAGTCTGCGCACAGAGGTGGGTCGGATTGCCTCATGGGCCTCCTGGGCGTTCTTGGATTTGGTCTTGAACACGCGGGGTTTGGCGGGCAGATAGTCCTTGCCATAGCGTTCAGCG
>CAYUPV010000143.1:0-7645 GCA_964445885.1 uncultured Methylococcales bacterium | reverse complement strand
TTTATACTCCTCCTGCTCTTTATCCTCCCCACGGCGGCAGGGGGGGCGGAGCCGGTGACTTTCATGCTCCTGGGTGAAAAAAGACTTCATGAACGTTACCGTGAAAGAGGGTGGTTGCTCGTCTCTTGGGATGATCTGAACTCCACCAATGAACGTGTATGCCCTGTGTGGGGAGGTTTCAAACCTGCTCACTCTTTGGGGTTTCATATCTCGGGCTGAAAAGGGCCATCCAGATCGTTAACCTGCTGCGATAATTTCGATGACTGCCACAAAAGCCAACACCACCAGAAAAACCAAGCCCAACCATATACCCACCAAAACAGATACCCGGATTGCAGGGTGATGTACATAATCCACAATCACTTCACGCAACCCCAACTGGGCGTGATAACAGGCGGCGCACACATAGGCAAGCAGGAACGCACTGTTCCAGGGATTGGCCAACCAGGTCAGCATAGCAGCTTGATCGAATGCCACCAGCCGGCTCAGAAACCATATGAACCATAGGGTAAGAGGCACCAGAGCGACCGCAGTCAGTCTTTGCATCCACCAGTGACTGGAGCCGGAGTGAGCGGCACCAAGACCAATTGCCTTAGCCAGAGAGGTACGAAATCCCATCTAGCCAGTTACCGTGAAAGATACATTTCTCTGCCCGCTGCGTGGCTCTTTCATTCGCATGGGGTGTAAGTCTTTGTCTTCCATGAATGTCATTTTCAAAGCAGGAACCACGAAAGGATGGTCAACGCCGCCGCAAAGAACAGCTCCCAAAGACTATGGCGGGTCAGGAGGGAACGGTCAAAACCGCAGGTGGTATCCCAGATCAAGTGTCGAATGCCATGGCAGAAGTGCACGAACAAGGCCAGCAACCACAGCAGCAGCAGACCCTGGCCCAGTCTTCCGTTCAGAAAGGAATGGACTGAATCATAAGCCTGCCCTTGACCTGCAACCGCCATCAGAATACCGATCAGACAGATCAACCCCAGGCTCAACACCACACCGGTGATCCGGTGGGTGATGGACAGCAGCGCCGTCAAAGGCAGGCGGTAGATCTGCAGGTGGGGTGAGAGCGGGCGAATGGGATCTGAAGCCATCGTCAGAAGTCTATGCAGCGTCCGTTCTTTTCCCAATCCCCATAGCGGGTGGGATCCACGGGACGTATGGGAATTTCTTCTGCTTCATCCGGCAGGAAGGCAGGCAATGATTCGGCCCTTTCCAATGGGGGTGAGTCGGGATCCTGACCGCTCATCAATTCCTCCTGAATATTTCAATTTGGATTGCGAGACATTCACCGGGATCTCATCGATCCCAGGGTAATGCAGACAGTCTACATGACGTAATAGGAACGATTGTATGCTGAACAGGCTTCGTCCGCAACCAGCTCATCCAGGGGACGTGGTTTGCCAACGCCATATCCCTGGGCATAGTCGACCCCGATTTCTTTCAGGCAGGCCAGGATATTTTCGTCCTCGACGAATTCGGCAATGGTTTTCTTTTGCATGATATGTCCCACCTCATTGATCGATCTCACCAGAGCATGGTCGATGGGGTCGAGGGCGATATCTTTGACAAATGCGCCGTCGATCTTGAGATAGTCCACGGGCATGTTCTTGAGGTACCCAAATGAGGACATTCCGCTGCCAAAATCATCCAGGGCAAAACTGCAGCCGAGTTTGGTCAGCACCTCAATCATGATGTTGGCGGTCACCAAATTGGCAATCGCCGCAGTCTCGGTGATCTCGAAACAAATTTTTTCTGGGGGGATTCCGGTCTGTTCAAATTGATTGGTCACAAAATCCAGAAAATACTTGTCCGTAATTGAGACGCCTGAAATATTGACTCCTGCCAAATGCAGATCTGCCAGGTGGAAGGGATGATCCGCCAACCAATGAAAAAAATGCTTGATCACCCAACGATCGATCAACCCCATCAAGTCATAGCGTTCCGCAGCTGGCATGAATGCGCCCGGCGGCACGACTTCACCATTTTCCATATGCATCCGCAAAAGAATTTCATAATGATCACCCTCTTGTTCATCATCCACCGGGATGATGGGCTGGCAATAAAGTTCAAAAGCGTCTTGCTCGAGGTCCCGATGAATCTTGGCCACCCAATCCATCTCCTGACGCCGCAGCGCCAGTTCGCGGTCGTCAGGCTGGTACACATGGACCCGGTTGCGCCCCGCATCCTTGGCGGCAAAGCAGGCCTGATCGGCGGCGCTCATGATGTCTTCGATCGTTTGCCGGTCACAGCGAAACGGCACCAGGCCGATACTGACCCCGATGGCAAACGTACTCCCGTTCCAGAAAAAGCGGAATGACTGGATCGCCTGACGGATCTTTTCGGCACAGCGCAGGGCCTGATCCAAAGGACAATGGGGCAACAGAATGGCAAACTCATCACCACCCAGCCTGGCCAAAAGATCCCCACTGCGAATTCGCGCCTGCATCAGATCACTGAGTTGATTCAGCAGGGCGTCACCAGCAGCGTGACCACACGTGTCGTTGACCACCTTGAACTGGTCCAGGTCCAGATAGAGAAGGACGTGCTCACCTTGATCGACACCCTCGATGAGGTTCTGCAATTTCATCTCGAAGGCATGGCGGTTGAACAGCCCTGTCAGCGGGTCGTGATTGGCCTGATAAGTGATTTTCTCGGCCATTCTCTGTTGTTCGGTGACATCATGGAAGACGAGTACGACGCCGAGCACTTCCCCATTGCAGGCGCGGATGGGGGCAGCAGAATCTTCGATGGCATATTGACGACCATCACGCGCGTTTAGTTTGGTATGGCCTTGGAGGAGTGCCACCTGCCCCGTCCTCAACGCACGACTGACAGGATCATTGACGATTCGATCCCCGGTGTCGCCATCGACGATGAAAAACACCTCCCCAACAGGCTGACCCATAGCCTCCTTTTGTATCCATCCGGTCAGCTTCTCGGCCACTGTGTTGAGATAAGTGACTTTTCCCTCCTGGTCCGTAGTGATGACCGCATCACCAATGGAGTGCAAGGTCACCTCGGCCAATTCCTTGGCCTGGTAAGCTTCTTCAAAGGCTTGGTTCAGTTTCTGCTGCTGCTGTCGATGCTCACGCATCAGTCCCACTGTCTTGTTTACAGTCTCAGCAAGCAGCCTCAGCTCACGGCTGCCCGTGACTTTGAGCGAAGTACTCAGATCTCCCGCGGCCAATGATCGCACCCGCTGATAAATTCTGTTCAGGGGTCTGATGGCCAACCAATGGACGATCAGCAATACCACGAACAACAGCCCAAACAGGGGGATGGCGGTCGCAATCCACACCCGTGCCATACGTTCCTGAATCAGGGCATTAATATGATCAGAGGTCCATGCTATCTCGATATTGCCGAATTTTTCCCCTGCATACACGATATCACGTCGAAAGGGTATCCCATCCTGGCCATCGTGCTCCGGGGTACGCTGCCATTGAACCAGGATGTCGCCATCTTCATTGCGTACCTTGAGGTTGCATATCTCCTTCTCGGATTGAGTCACCTGCCCCACCACTGTCCGCATGACCGGAATATCCTCCGTCAGCAGGGGTTCCAGAATAGAGGCCTGTAGCATGGAAAGGGTACGTTCGTTGCGTTTGGCAAGTTCACCCAACAAGTCCTCCCGTTCCATCTGCGCAGAGACCCAACCCGCGGCAAAGCAGACCACGATCACGGAGACAGTCAGGGTCAGAAAGAGGAGAATATTCAGGGAAAAGCTTCTACGATGCTCTATTGAGAAGGAATCCATGGAAATATCAATCCCTGAAGAACCGGACACTCTCTTTAATGGCCAGACGTATTTCGTCGAAATCGCTATCCTGGCCAGATAAAAAATTGTCAGGCCCCAAAGTCAGAAGGCTGCTGCGAAGTTCCTGGAAGGTCGCCTCTTCCAGACCTGCCCGAGCGACCCAGGGTTTGGTCACATTGGGAAACATCGCCAGCACCCTCAGTGCCGCCCCTGACTTCACCAGTTTTTTGTAAGTGCCTGCCTTCAGTGCGCCGGCATCGAATGCACCTTGAGCCACTGCCCATCCCACTTTGTCGTGACGTCCCAGATATTCGTATCCTGACAGATCATCATCACGGATCCCGGCCTTGAGGAGGAACTGCTGGGCAAGATAGCGTCCGATGGTGGAACGGCGATTGCCGAAAGCAAATCGTTTCCCTTTGAGATCATCCACTGATTTTATGGGGCTGTCACGGTGGACGACGATCACTCCATTGAAGTGCTTGTTACCGTGATTGCTCTCCAGCGCCAGGATCCTGATTTCAGGTTGGCGCGATTTCACTGCGATATAAGATGCCGGTCCCAAGCGGGCGAAATCCACCCGACCGGCAACGATGTCATCCACCCCCTTGGAATAGTCAGGGGCGATTTGCATCTTGATCTTGACCTCCCCCCCCAATTTTTTGCTCAACTGAGCCTGGATCTCATTGAGACGGGGGCGGAATTTCTTCACGACTGTCGTGGGCTTGTCGGCGGCGTAAATCCCAAAGCTGAACGTTTCTCCTCCCTGCACAGGGCTAATGGCGATCATCAATAGCAGGATAAGCCTTCTGATAGCGCAGCACCGCTTGCGCGGCGCTGAGCCGGTAGGAAAAAAATCGAACATATCGTCTGCGCCTCCTTTGGCAACGTTCGATGGGCAGCAAATTATCCAGTTCCTCTCTTACAAGATTAGTCCAATTTTCTCCCCACACAGCCGATCTCAAGCGGCCTCACCCCTCATTAATCGATCAACCGGGAGTTTTTTCAGCGGCTTGAGAAAACGCAAGCCGTAATTCCCTTCCGGGGTGATACGTACCACTTCGGCCACTTGAGGTTGTTCGAGCAAATCCAGCGCCACTTCAAGCGTCTCTCCCGGCACCCATTCGGCCTGGGCCCGAATACAGGCACCACTGCGACTCAAATCGCGTAACTGGGCCGAAGCCGTACGACCTCCCTGGATGACGGTCAGCGGCAACGATGCAGGGATGCGGAGGTCATGGCGTCGATCGGTCAATTTCACTACCCGCCCATCGCGTCCTAACCTCACCAGTTCGCCATCGTTAAGCTGCTCAGTGGAGCCAGGCACACCAACGATTGCAGTCAAATTGTATTCCCGGGCCACGATGGCGGCATGACTCAGCCACCCGCCCACTTCGGTAATCAGCCCCTTGGCCCGGTTGAACAGGGGAGTCCAGGTAGGATCCGTGAATCGAGCCACCAGAATATGGCCATTGCGGAAAGTATCGATGTCACGGGGATCACGCAGCACCTGGACCGGGCCGATGACATCACCTTCTCCGGCCACCCGCAGTCCACGCAATTCTTCGGTGACCGCAGGCACGGGAGTCACCTCTTCGAGTCCCAAGGCCTCCAGAGTCATGACAGACACCACAGGTGGCAATTGGACCGAGGCCCATTCTTGTTGCAAACTGAGACACTGTTTCACCCGAATAACAAGATCATCTTTGCGTGAGTCAAGTTGCAACACTTCTTCCAGGGTCAACTGGAATATCCCATCGTCCAAACCATGACGGTGCCCGATAGCCAGTAACAAGCGGCGCAGGGTGGCCAGCTGACGCAGGCAATCGTGTTTAGCCTCTTCCTTGAGGACCTGAAAGCGCTGTGCCCGTTCCACCGCCATGCGCATCACTTTGCCTTGCAGTTTCTCTTTCATCTCCCCCGCCTGGAAGGCCGTGGCCTGTTGTGTCAATGCTTCCACCAGCGCCGGATCCTCCCGGTAGCGAGCCTGAGAAAGCTCATAATCGTTGGGAGAGCGGTGGCCAAACAGATCCAGGAAATCCTCCACGGGCCGTCTTCCCTGGCGGATATCCACCAGTAAGGACATGGCATGATGCACAATGGTGGATTCAGTCACCTTCAGATGACGAGCAGGGTCCATCCCTGCTTTTTCCAGGTGCCGACAGGCGGTCTTCCAATAGAAGTCGGCCGCCACGTTGATCACTTCGGCCTGTACATAGGTTCCATGGACGAAATCATCACTCCAGTCCTGGAGCAGGCCCAACAGTTCCCTGGTGTCCAAACGATCCAGGTCCAGGGCCTCATGGAGATGCATCCGATGTAGGAAAGGCGGCAGGAACAACTGACGAAAATCCCGTTCGATCCACTCGGCTCCGCGGCTGAGGCGGAAAGCGGCGGCAGCCCCCGGGCCTTTCCCTGCCCGGCGCCGGCTTTCGGTCTGATTGAGATACAGGGCACCGAAGGCGGTGACCAACAGGGGCGGAGAATCTTCATCGACGTCATAAGGCACACCGAGAATGCGGCAGGCCAGATCGGTACTACCTCCCGGCGCCCAAAGTTGTTCCATCAGAGAAAAGCTCAATGGGGTCGGTCGCGGCAGCAATTCCGACAACTCATTCTGCACCAATACCGGTTGACCGGGTTCATTGCCGGCCAGGAGGTGCAACAGGCGGCCGCGCTCGGCTTCGGTGGCATCCTGATCAGCACTGGAAGCGGTGATGTCGCGTGCCTGCAGCAGGTAGAAACGGCCTTCGGCATAGGCCCATTCGATGTCCTGGGGACGACCGAACAACGCCTCCACCTGACGCCCCAGGGTGAGCAAGGGCGTGACGTCGACAGGAGGTGCTTCAGCATCCATGGGCCGTCCACTGAGACGGCCGAAGCGAAAACCCTTGGGTGTCGCGGTACCACTGACCAGCGACTCGCCAAGGCCACTCACCATCTCCACCATCATGCAACCCGTGGTGGCCGGATGTTCGGTAAACAGCACTCCGGCATATTCTGCAGGCACCATCTTCTGCACCACGATGCCGGCAGGTTCCTCTGCCTGACCGGCATAGGCTCCGGCACGCAGAGACCGGAAAGAATCGCGAACTTCTTCCAGGCTGGGGAACAGATCCTCCCAGCCCACTTCCAGCTTGGATTCGAACACCCCGGCATAACTCTGTTGCTCACCATCTTCATTGACCCCAGAGCTACGCACCGCCACCTTGTGGCAATGCAAACGGCGCCACAAGGATTCGATCCTGTTCCGCTCATCCGAGGAAAGCACCCACTCTCCCCCTGGACGACGGAGAATCCGATCGCAGATCACGAAACCCTCCGGTACCGGCAGACCCACCGCCATCATTTGTCCCAGCCGAATGGCCTTGTTGCCGCTACCGGCGTAAAGGTGGGCTTTGGCCAGAGGCACGATTCCTGGATCATCCTGCGCGGGCAAGGGAAAGCGGCGCCCCTCTCCGCGGCTGGTTTCCCTGCGGAAACGCCAACGGGCAAAGGCGCTTTGGCCCGAGATCACCGCAATGCCCGACAGCAGATAAAAATTGACCGCCGCGTTTAGCTGCCATGCCAACGCCCCCATACCACAGGCGAAAGCCGCATAGCCCAGCAACCTTGCCTTACTGAATTTTGGGGTGGAAGTACAAAGATAGCCGAACAAACCCAACCCCACAGCCAGTGGCAGGAGATGCAGAGGATCCGGTTCGCCCAGATTTTCCATCCACAGGAAGGCTTGCGGATGGGAGACAGCCGCCTGCTGGACCACCCGAAACAGCACCAGAAACAGTCCGATCTGCAGCAGAGAAGCCACCAGGTTGCGTAACGGAGTCAGGCCGTTTCGACGGTACAGCTTCATCACTGCCCGACTGGCCCGGGGTTCATCGTCCTTGA
>CAYUPV010000142.1:0-7674 GCA_964445885.1 uncultured Methylococcales bacterium | reverse complement strand
TCTTCAAGCTGCCGCTCTATCTTAAGCGACTGTCCCAGATTTGGGGTCCACAATACAATCACTCCTTGCTTGTAGGTTGTAGTTATTAGACCTCATCTCCATAGCCACCTCTACTTGGACAACAACCCCGCAACGACCATGCGGTTATGCAGAGTCGATGGCGTCACCCAACCAACCAGATCATCGAATTCCCTGCCCTGGACATCGGAAAAGACATCCTTGACGAAATCCTTGTCACCATCGCGGTTTTCTTTTTCCAGGCTGGAATTGAGCTGATTCTTACCCTGTGACACAACGATGGCGGGCAATTTGTCCGCTAACAGCTTGCCCGCCGAATCCTTCACCTGGATATCCCCTTTAGAACACAAGGCGAAGGAAACACCGGCCACTTCATTGCCACATCCCGTGCCATCGGCGGCATCGGCATATGTTTTAGTCACCCGGTATATCCATGGCCTTCCCCAAACGTCCATGGAATCCACCGCCAGCGTCACCCAAGGCAGTGTCCCTGCGGCCTTCTTACAGGTTTTATTGGAGAACCTGTCTTCCTGACCGTCGTCATCGGTGTCTGGACAAGGCAGCCTTCCATTGCTCAAAGCGAAACCGTAGAGCGTCTCGGTAATGGCACTGAGTTTTCGTAACGCCTCGGTCTCCCGCTTGTGCTGGTATTGCGCCGCCATCGGCATCAGCATGCCTCCCATGAGCAGACTGAACACCACCAGCACCATCGCCATCTCGATCATGGAGAAGCCGCAATCCCTATTCATGATTGAATTCATCTATGCGGAAATTTCCATCCAGGCCTTTGTGCACCACCTGCCCTGGTTTCATCTCCAACCAGCGTCCCTGCCAGCGGAGCCGCACGACTTCATCCGACACCCGGAGGCCGGCTGGCGAGGCTCCCTCAACCCGCATCCGCCCGTTGAGCCACAACCGTTTTCGCCGCCCGCTCTCCAACCAGCCATTCACTTTCATAAGAGTGGCAGCCTTGGGAATGGCAGGAACCTCTGAGACCGCAGACGCATATCCATGCGACAGTTCCCGGCGTTCCGCGGGGGTGAAAAAAAGACGTCCCAAAGCCTGTGCCTCATGAGGGAAAATCCAGATGATCAGCAGAATCCCCAGCGTCGTTCTCATCCTCACCCGCTGCCTGGTGGAGTATGGCAAACCATTCCAACCGACAAGCAGCCACCAGATTCGCCTCATTTTGCTTCGCCGGCTGCTGACGCCGCTCGATCCGGCACTGTTCCCAACTGACGGAACCCAGGCCCATGCCGGCCAGGGTGCGCTGGAACGCCAACAATTGTTCTCCATGGACCAATCCGATTTCCAGCCCGACACCCACCGAACGCACGCGGAACTCCCCCTCATCCAACACTGGTCTGGCAGGCGACAGGGTGTAGCGCAATCCCACCAAACGTGCCCGGCGGGCGGCAGAATCCACCTCCTCCACCCACGCCAGCCGGTCCTGGGTCCGCCACCAGCCTTGTCGTTCCGCTTTCGCGTAAGCAGGGCCATAGCGTTCATACAGTTGAGTCTTTTCCTGAATCCGGGCCTGGTCCTGTGCCAAAGATGCCACTTCCCTTGCCAACCGGTCCCGCAACTCCTCCCTGGCCCCCAATCGTTGATGGAACAGTAACACCGTCACCAGCGCCACGACTGACGCAACAACAAACGTCAGAACAGGGAGACGATCCGCAGTGAGCCATGACCACAACCATCCGGGAACCTTCATTTCCACCTGTCAGCATCCGTGAATCTGCAGTTCCAGACGCAACACCTCACTCAGGAGCGTCGCCGGAACCATATTCGAACTCTATAGTAAAAATAGCCGAATCTGTCACATCTTCCAGGGATCCCATTTCCCCACTGACCGTTTCGTCTTCCCCGATGGGAAGCGAACTTCCCGCCAGGCGGGCCCCGTTCACATCCGGTCGTTTGGCCAGCAATCTGGTAAAACGCTCCACCCTGCCGACCGTACTGCGAATTCCGTCGCTTCCCACATGGACCTTGATGGTAGCGATCACCAACAGGGGCCGGGACAGATCGATTCCGGACGCTTCGGTGTCCTCGTCCTCATCCTGAGCCGTCAGCCGTCGCCACTCGAGTCCCGTCAGTTCGAGGGGGGGAAATCCGCCTAGCGCCGACGAGACGATTTCCAGCACCGGGCCAGGGCGGATCCTGCCTGCCTCGACTTTCCGCTTCAGCTCCACCAGTGCCTCCAACTGCCATGGTTCCAGACCCGCCACCGGAGCGGGCGCATGCAAGGTTCCGAGCTGGAGCGACAACGCCTGTCTCTGTTGCTGCAACAGCTGCATCTCTTCGTTCAGTTGAACCATGCGATGTTCAGTCTGGCCGTCGTAGCCTGACGCAACCGCGAGCAGACCGACCGAACCCGCATACAAACCGCCCCTCACCCAACGGCGCTTCTCAAGCCGGGACAGGATCGGATCGCGGTAATGGGATGGCAGGATAAATCTTCTGCGCGCCGACAGCCACGCAGCCATGGCCGGGATATCCAGATGCCCAGGATCCCCCTTCCAGCCAAAATCGGCGGCCACATCATCCAGTCTCAGGCAATGGGATCTGAAGTAAGGTAATTCATCCGTCAGCCCCTGGGCCATCCTCATCCGGGCAGCAGCGGTCCACACCTGGAGATCCACCGCCTTGCCAGGATCCAGTTCCAAAAGACGCCCGAGATAACGCCAGGTCCGTTCCAGTTCCTGGCCACCCTCGGCCTCTGCCGACTCCTCCGCCACCAGACTCAAACGACTGAAGACCAGGCTGCCGTTTCGATGAAAATTCTGGCGCAGGGCGATCTTTCCACCACAGCGGTACATCAGCAGCCGCATCCCTGCGTCCAATGGCCGGACACGCCATCCGGCACTGAGCCTGGGCAGGGACCAGATGGCTTTGACCGTGATCCGCCAGCAAGCCAGGATCTCCATCCACTCCCTGAGCGAGCCGGTATCGCGAATGGCGGTGAACAGCAACAGATCATCCCGGCGACCGCTTTTCTCCCGCCCCAACGATGTCACCGAGACATGGGGTTCGTCACGGTACAATTGGCGCTGCTTCCGTGACCACAAGGCACGGCGGTCGGAACCGGTCAGATGGGGCAGGTGCTCGAAACGGAACTCCTCCTCCATGAGATCCACGATGACCGATACCCTGCGTATCCTCCATACCTCGGGCCGCCGGCCCGGCGGCGCCCCTTCTCCCTGCCACAGAGGTAGCGCCCCGCTCCTGTTGACCTGGTAGAGCACCTGGCGACCGTTGGTGAGGTACAGTACCCAGCGCATCAGAACCGGACCTTGCTGATCATGTCATAGACCGGTCCCAGCACCGAGACCATCACCCATCCCATGATTGCGCCGATGATGATGTTGAGCGTGGGTTCGATCATCGCCTGCATCCGACCGATGGCATCGTCCACATCCCGTTTATAGAAGTAATTGACATTACCGAGCGCGTTACCCAGGTCACCGGTGCGCTCTCCCACCCTGAGCAAGCGGATGACCAGTTTGGGAAACAGCCCGCTTTCAGCCAGCGCCTCGCTGACCGCCTCTCCATGGGTGATGCGTTCCCTGGCCTGCCCGAGCGTCCGGGCGACATGGGCATTGCCCACCACTCCGGTACACAATTCGATACACTCCAGGACCGGCAGGCCCGCCTGAAACAACAGGGAAAAATAATGGGCGAAACGGGACATGACGATCTTCTCCAGCACCGGGCCGATGACCCACACACGCAATTTGCAGGCATCGAACCACAGCCTCGCCGACTCGCTACGCTGCAGCACCATCCTCCAGACAACCGTCGCCACCACGGGCGCTCCGAACAGCCAGGGCCACCAGTTCACCATCATCCGGGAAACCGCGATCAACAGCCGGGTATGCCAGGGCAGCTCCCCTCCCATGGAAACGATGAACTCGGTGATCTGGGGTACCACGTACACCATCATGAAAGTCACCACCCCCATCACCACCAGCGAAACGAAAAGGGGATACCCGAGCGCCTTCTTGGTACGCGAGATCATCTCGTCCTGCCATTTGAGCGATTCGGTCAGGTGTCGCAACACCTGCCCCAGTTCTCCACTCTGCTCGCCCGCCCGGACCAGATTGACGAACAGCTCCGGGAACACTTCGGGAAACCCGGCCAGCGACTCGGAAAAAGTCGTGCCGGCCTCGATCTTTTCTGCCAGTGTCGAGACCACGTCCCGCATCCGTCCGGGCTCCAAAGAGTCGGCGTAATCCTGCAGGCCTTCCAAAAGTCCCACTCCGGCGTTGATCATCTGCTCCATCTGGAAACAGAAATGAATCAGCTCCCTGCGCCCCACATGACGACCGAATGTGAATCCGGATCTCTCACCCTGGGGGCGGGCCCGAATCAAGGTCAGCTGGCGCTGGCTCAACCGGGCATCCAGCATGTCGATGTTGTCGGCCTCGGCCAGCCCGGTGAGACGTCGTCCCTCAACATCGATGGCAGTGTAACGAAAGGTTGCCATGGGATTACCCTGACAACCGGCTCAGATCGGTCACTCTCCGAACTTCGTCCAGCGTGGTCAGGCCCTCTGCCACCTTACGCAGGCCATCCTTGGCCAGACAACGGAACCCTTTCTGACGCGCCTGTGCTTCGATTTCGTGCACAGGGGCATTCCCGGCCACCAGGGCATCCAGACCGGCATCCATTTTCAGCACCTCCATGATGACGATCCGTCCACGATAGCCCAGCCAGTGACAGGATTCACACCGCCCGGCTTTATAGATCGTCTGCTGTCCCTGACCCAGGCGGTTCAACAGCTGCCTTTCCGGTGACGAAGGCTCGACTTCCTGGCGGCAGTGGGAACACAGTTTCCTGACCAGACGCTGGGCGATGATGCCGATCAGGTTGCCTGCCATCAGATCGGTGGGGACACCAATGTCCCGCAGGCGGGTGAACACTCCGACCGCCGAATTGGTGTGCAGGGTGGAGAGCACTTGGTGGCCGGTCATGGCGGCACGGAAAGCCATGCTGGCGGTTTCCTGGTCGCGGATCTCCCCCACCAGGATCACATCGGGATCCTGCCTCATCAGGGAACGGATTCCGGAGGCGAAGTCCAGTCGCACCGAAGGATTGAGTGAACTCTGACGCACCATGGGAAGCGGGTATTCCACCGGATCCTCCAGGGTCATGATATTGACCTTTTCCTCGTTGATGTGACTGAGCAGGGAATAGAGAGTGGTGGTCTTGCCGCTACCGGTGGGACCTGTGACCAACAGGATGCCCTCGGGCCTGGTGGCCATACTGTAGATGGTTTCCAGGGTGTCGCCGGCCAGATCCAGGGTATCGAGCGGCACGATCCCTTTTTGTTTGTCCAGGACCCTGAGCACCAGGTTCTCACCATGCACCGTCGGATGGGTGGCAGCACGAAAATCGATCTTCCTGCCTGCCACCGCGAGCTGGATGTGTCCATCCTGAGGCGCCCGGCTCTCGGCAATGTTCATCTCCGCCATCACCTTCATCCGCACCAACATCGCGGCCCAGTACCGCTTGTGCAGGACCCTAATCTGCTGCAGCACACCGTCGATCCGGTAACGGATACGCAAAAACCCCTCCTCTGGCTCGAAGTGGATATCGGAGGCCCCAGTCCTGACCGCATCGGTCAGAATGGCGTCCACCAGACGCACGATGGGGTGACTGTATCGATCGGTGTCCAGCTGGAGTTCGGCATCCTGTTCGCCGGTTTCCAGCTCTCTGAGAATGCCGTCGAGGGACAACTCGAATCCGTAGAAGCGGTCGATCGCCTGTTCCAGCTCGGCATTTCCCGCCAGCACCGGTTTCACCTCGGCTTCCCCCCCCAGTAGAGCCGAGATCCGGTCCAGGGTGACGATGTCGAATACATCGTGCATCGCCACCACCAATTGTCTGGCCTGCTCGTCGAACGCCACCGGCACTATGCGCAGCCGGCGGGCAGTCTCCTGATCGATGAAGGCGAGGGCCTTGGGATCTGGCACCCAATGTTCGAGATCGATACTCTCGTGTCCCAGGGAACGCCCCAATTGATCACGAATGATCTCTTCGCTGACGAATCCCAACCGTACCAGGATCTTGCCGAGTGGATCCTTGCTGCCACTGGTCTTCTGTTCCAGCAGAGCGATCTCCAACTGATCCGGGGTGAGAATGCCCTCGTCGATCAGCAGTTCGCCCAGTCGTTTCTTCGGCGGACTCATGCCCCGCCTCCACCGAGCTGATGCAGCCTCACCCTGACCGCTTCTGGATCGAATCCGTGGGGGCGCAGTTGAGCCAGCCTCAGGGAAAGTTCGTAGAAGCGGCGTGCAGAATCCCGTTTTCCCAGTCGGTCGAGACTGACCGCCAGGTTGTAAGCGTAATCCGGAATCTCCTTGTCGAGACGGAAAGCCTCGAAATAGGCGGACTGGGCCTTTGCCCAATCCTCCCGACGAACGTACAGATTACCCAGAGCGAAATGAATCTCCGCCTGAAGGGGGCGTTCGCGGGCGAGCCGCTCCAGGATGGCCAACAGCTTCGGCTCTTCACCCAACACCACACTGAGCCCCGTCAGGGCCTGAGCATTGTCAGGCTCAAGCATCAGTACTTCCCTATACCTTCGCTGCGCCTCCTCACTCCGCCCCTGACGAACAGCCACCGCCGCCAACCCCAAAAGCGCCTCCAGATCATTCTTCAAGGTCTGTAATGCCTTGAGATAGGCCATTCTGGCGTCATCGAGCCTGCCCGCTGCCAACGCCCTGCCCCCTTCCTCCAGCCAGCATTCCATCGCCTGGCTGCGATGCACCTCGACGATCCGAAAATAGCCGGAGCGCAGCGCCCCTTGCAGGGGTGCCTGCCTGGGCCTCACAGCATCAGGACAAGGCAGGGATTGCGACGCTGAACACAAAGGCCAAACCAGCGCCAACGGCACCCAGCAACGCCACCGTCTCATGGCAGCTCACTCTCCGCCCGCTCGAGAAACGAACGGTAGTCGTGGAGATCCCCGTCGAGGCTGACATTGCGAACCACCGTCGGGCGGATGAAGATCACCAGTTCGTTCTTGCTGATCTGGTCGTCATGAAAAGCAAACCATTTGCCCACATAGGGCAGATTCGACAGCCCGGCCACACCCTTGGTGTCACGCTGGTCGCGATCCTGCATCAGACCACCGATGATACCGATGTTGCCGTCGTGGAGCCGGAGCAGGGACTCCATCTCCTGGACTTCAATCTCCGGCACCAGACTTTCGGTATTCAACTGAGGATTGGGATCCTTTACGAAACCGGTGATCCTGGATATGGTGGGACGCACGTGCAAGAGCACGTTGTCATCGTCGTCGATGGCCGGGGTAATACTCATTACGAACCCCACCGACACCGTATGCGGGATCGTCTCGGTGGCGGTGACGCTGACTCCCTGCGTCTGGTTGACATCCACAGTGGTGGTGAAGTACACGCGGTTCTCCACCACCCGTAAAATGGCGGTCTGGTTGTTGACCACCATCAACCTGGGGCTGGAGATCACCCGGGTAGTGCCGAATTCGCTCAACAGCTTGACCGTCGCGGCCAGATCCTTGCCGGCATAGGCGATGGTCAGTGCCGGAGGCCCGGACAACGCCTGCCCCAGCATGTTCTGGACGATGTCTATCTTACGTTTGTCACTGCCCAGTTTGACGTTGACCGCCTC
>CAYUPV010000141.1:0-7699 GCA_964445885.1 uncultured Methylococcales bacterium | reverse complement strand
CAGACCACACTTTTCCACCGGGAAAGCGGAGAATCATTGAATCTGGACCTGGAACATGGCAACAAAATACTACTTTGACGCCCCCCCTGACAATGAAGGTATTCCAAATCATGCCTAATGGTTATATCCCCAGGCAATCCTCCTACCTGGGACGGGCCATCCAAAGGTTCGATCTCTACAGTGTCCTCCGCCGTATCGAGGCGACTCACCCGGAACTCCCTCGCCTCGGGAACTCCCGACTACCCAAGCAGGACCCGATCCGACTGGGTCAGTCCCCCTACCTGAAATTTCCCAACGCCACCCTGGAGAAAACAGAGCAGGATCCCAGTGGCAAACCCTGGCTCAAGAACTACTGCTTCGGTCTGTTCGGACCCAATGGTCCGCTACCATTGCATTTGACAGAATACGCTTTCGAAAGGATCCAGCACGCCAAAGATCCGGGCTTTGCGGCTTTCTGCGACCTGTTTCACCATCGTTTTATCTCCCTTTTCTATCGTGCCTGGGCAGACAAGGAGCCCACCGTCAATTATGACCGCCCGCAACAGGATCGTTTTGCCTTCTACCTGGGCTGTCTGGAAGGTTATGGTCTTCCCTCCCAACAAGCCCGCGATGCCATGCCTGAACGAGGCAAACGCCATTTCATCGCCCATCTGGCACGCCATCCCCGCAACGCTGAAGGGTTGATTGCCATCGTCTCGGCCTTCTTCGGAGTGAAGGCCGAAGTCAAACAATTCGTTGGTGAATGGTTGCCCATCCCTGAGCAAAGTCTTAGCCGCTTGGGGGAAGCGGTGCTCGGGGAGACGGTCATCGGTAACCGCAGCTATCAACGGGCCAGCAAGTTCACCCTGCATCTTGGCCCATTGAGCCAGAAGGAATTTACTGCCTTCCTGCCTTGTGGGGAGTGCCTGTCTTCCCTGGTCGCCATCGTCCGCAACTGGATTGGAGACGGTCTGGCCTGGGACCTCAACCTGATTCTGAAAGGTTCCGACATCCCTCCACCCCGCCTGAGTGGGGAAGGACGCCTGGGCTGGAGTTTTTGGCTGGGTGGAGGCGAGTCCGAGCCCAATGACCGGGACAACCTGACCCTTAACCCCATTCATTATCACACTGGCATGATGGAGAACTGACATGGCCGAAATAAGTCGCGCCGCCCTGTTCGGCAAACTCAACTCCCTGGCCTACAAAGCCATCGACAGCGCCACCACCTTTTGCAAGCTTCGCGGCAATCCTTATGTGGAACCCGTACACTGGTTGCAACAGATACTCCAGCAACAGGACTCGGACCTGCATCGCATCATCCACCATTTCGAGATCGACCAGGCCCGCCTGGCCCGAGACCTCACCGCCGCCCTCGAACGCCTGCCATCCGGAGCCACCTCCATCAGCGACCTGTCGGTACACCTGGAGGAGATGATGCAGGAGGCGTGGCTGTATGCCAGCCTGATGTTCGCCTCCCCCCAGGTCCGCAGCGGCCATCTGATCATCGCCATGCTCAGGACCTCGGGATTGCGTTCCCTGCTTTACGATATTTCGCCTGAGTTCAAGAAGATTAAGCTGGAAACCTTGACCGACGCGTTCTCCGCCATCACCGCCGGCTCACCGGAGGAAAAGCTCCAGGCCACCGACGGCACCGATCTTAGCACCCCTGCGGGCACCACACCGACGGGCGAGGCCCCCGCCATCATCGGCGGCAAACAACACGCCCTGGCACGTTACTCCGTCGATCTCACCGAACGGGCACGCCAAGGCGAGATCGATCCCGTGGTGGGTCGGGACCAGGAAATTCGTCAGATCATCGACATCCTGATGCGACGGCGCCAGAACAACCCCCTTTTGACTGGCGAAGCCGGTGTCGGCAAAACCGCTGTGGTGGAAGGATTCGCCGTGAGAATCGCCGAAGGGGACGTGCCGCCGTCGCTGCGCAACGTCAGCATGCGTTGCCTCGATATCGGTCTGTTACAGGCCGGTGCCAGTGTCCGGGGCGAGTTCGAGAACCGCCTGCGGCAAGTCATCGAAGAAGTGCAATCCTCCGAACAACCGATCATCCTCTTCATCGACGAGGCGCATACCCTGATCGGTGCCGGTGGCACCGCGGGCACCGGCGACGCCGCCAATCTGCTCAAGCCCGCCCTGGCCCGTGGCACCCTTCGCACTATCGCGGCCACCACCTGGGGGGAATACAAGAAATACATCGAAAAGGACCCGGCCCTGACCCGCCGCTTTCAGGTCATCCAGGTACTCGAACCAGACGAACACAAGGCGACGCTGATGCTCCGCGGCATCAGCCCGGTACTGGAGCAACACCATGGCGTCTGGGTCCTGGACCGGGCGCTGAACGAGGCGGTCAGTCTGTCACGCCGCTATATCCCTGCCCGCCAGTTGCCGGACAAGGCCGTCAGCGTCCTGGACACCGCCTGTGCCCGGGTATCGGTCAGCCAGCAGGCCATTCCTGCGCCGGTGGAGGACAGTCAACGCCGGATCGAAGCCCTGGAACGGGAACTGGCCATCGCGCGAAAGGAAATGACGGCAGGCTTCAGCGGTGGAGAACGTATAGAGAGGATCGAGACCGACCTGAACACCGAATGCGAACGTCTGGATACTTTGAACCAACGCTGGCAAAAAGAGAAATCCCTGGTGGATGAGATCCTGGAGCTGCGTCAAAAATTGCAGGGCGACGATGAAGGGAAGGATCGCTCCGCATTACTGAGCGAACTGGAACGACTCCAGTCACGCTTGACCGAAGTCCAGGGGGAAAGTCCCCTGGTGCTGCCAGCCACCGACGACCAGGCGGTGGCCTCGGTGATCGCCGACTGGACCGGAATCCCCGTGGGCCGCATGGTGCGCGACGAGATCAGGGCCATCCTGAAACTGTCCGATACCCTGCGCCAAAGAGTCCTGGGGCAGGACCACGCCCTGAACGCCATTGCCAAACGGATCCAGACCGCCCGGGCCAAGCTCGACAACCCCAACAAGCCCATCGGAGTCTTCATGCTCGCCGGTCCCTCCGGCGTCGGCAAGACCGAGACCGCTCTGGCCCTGGCCGAATCCCTCTATGGCGGCGAGGAAAACCTGATCACCATCAACATGAGCGAGTTCCAGGAGGCCCACACGGTCTCCACCCTCAAGGGCGCGCCTCCCGGTTATGTGGGGTATGGCGAAGGCGGCATCCTCACCGAGGCAGTTCGGCGCCGCCCCTACAGCGTGGTGCTGCTGGACGAGATCGAAAAAGCCCACCCCGATGTCCACGAAATCTTTTTCCAGGTGTTCGACAAGGGATGGATGGAAGATGCCGAGGGTCGCTACATCGACTTCCGCAACACCGTGATCCTGCTCACCACCAATGCGGGCACCGAACGCATCATGTCCCTGTGTCAGGATCCGGAACTGCTGCCGGAACCCGATGCCGTGGCCAAGGCCCTGAGAGAACCGCTGCTCCAGGTCTTTCCCCCGGCCCTGCTCGGCCGTCTGGTGGTCATCCCCTACTACCCGCTCAGCGACCAGCTGCTGCGGGACATCATCCGGCTCCAGTTGAGACGGATCCAGAAACGGATCGAGGAAAACCACGGCGTCAGCCTGAGCTATGACGAGGCCGTGGTCGATCTGGTCGTCTCCCGCTGTCAGGAAGTGGAAAGCGGTGCCCGCATGGTCGACGCCATCCTCACCAATACCGTGCTACCGGAATTGAGCCAGATCTTCCTCGGACGGATGATGGAGGGACAACCACCAGCGCCGGTGCATGTGGAAGTGAAGGAAGACCGGTTCGAATATCAGGTATCCACTTAGGTGTGAAACATGAATATACTTCGACGTTCATACCAATCGCCGCAAGTGAAGCTGGCTCAGAGGCTTATTAATCTTCGCCTAAAACCTCACCCAAAACTTGCAGAGGATTCCATTTTTGGGCCGAAGACAGAGGCAACGGTCAAGCAGTTTCAAGGGACAAAACGGCTGACTACCGACGGAATCGTTGGCCCCAAGACTTGGAACGCACTGGGAGTGATCATCGACATCTCCCACCGAATCCAGCTTTATGGTCAACCCACTAATATGACCTGCTGGTCAGCCGCAGCCACGATGTTGCTGGGAACAAACATGTCAGTGGGCCCAGGGAACGCAGTCGTCGGTCCGGCAGGTGGATTGAATCCATCGTTTACGAATGTGAAGAAATTTGCGGATTCGCTGGGGCTGCATTTCCATGCACCCCAATCCTGGACTGTTCGGGGCATTGCAGAATTGCTGAGGCGTGGCCCACTCTGGGTTGCCGGATGGGTCCCCTCAGGTCATGCTGTCGTTTACGGCGGTATTCACGGTGACGGCTCACCTGAGGGTACCCTCATCGTCATCTACGATCCCTGGCCGCCTGGAATAGGCGCCATCCGGGGAGAGATCTACGGTGATTGGGTCCGGCAACACCCGACTGCAACTACTTACATTCTTCAAGCAAGATAGACGCACCAATTTTCATATCCATTTAACGTCATGCCACAACCCACCCAACGCCACCGCTTCGCCGAACTCATCACCCCGCTGGGGACAGACAAGCTGCTTTTGACCGAAGCTGGCGTCCACGAAGCCCTGGGCCGGCCGTTCCACATCGACATCGATGCCGTCAGTCTCGAACCCGACGTCGATTTCGAATCGCTGCTCGGCCAAGCTGTCACCCTACGCCTCGATCTCCTCAATGGCGGAAAACGCTACTTCCATGGACACGTCTTCCAGATCTCCCAGCAAGAGCCCCAGGAAGAGTTCAATCTGTATCAGCTGAATGTACGCCCCTGGTTCTGGTTTCTGACCCGTACCGCCGACTGCCGTATCTTCCAGAACAAAAGCGTCCCCGACATCGCCAAGGAAATCTTCCGCGAACACGGATTCTCCGACTTCGAAGACCGGCTCACTGGCACTTATCCCCCATGGGAGTACTGCGTTCAGTACCGGGAAACCGACTTCGATTTCATCAGCCGGTTGCTTGAGCAGGAAGGGATCTACTACTATTTCGAGCACGACAGTGGCCACCATACCCTCATCCTGGTGGATGACCCGAGCAGTCACAAACCCATACAGGGCGCCCAGACCATCGAATATGACCTTCCTGGTGGCGGTGCCATCCACGAGCAATACATCTCTCAGTGGGGAATCAGCAAGGTGCTGCAACCGGGGGTCGTCGCGCTCAATGACTTCGATTTCGAAAAGCCCAGCGCAGACCTCAAGGTCAGTGCCGCTGAAATCAAATCCCACAAGGCATCCGACCTCGAGGTTTATGACTACCCGGGGGAATACACCGTCACCGACCGGGGAGAGGGTTATGCCCGTACCCGCATCGAGGAACTGCACAGTGACTACGAAAGAATGCAGGGCTCAGGAGACGCGCGCGCCCTGGCCGCTGGCGGACAGTTCACCCTGAAGGGACATCCCCGTCCAGATCAAAACAGGCAATACCTGGTGGTCGAGGCCAATCACCAGATCATGGTCGGCGATTACCGCTCTGTAGACGGCGGGGATCAACACTACAGCAACCACTTCAGCGTCATCGACGCCAAGACACCCTTTCGGCCCGAACGCACGACCCCCAGGCCCATGATCCGAGGCCCCCAGACCGCCATTGTCGTGGGACCCTCAGGCGAAGAGATCTACACCGACGAATATGGCCGGGTCAAGGTCCAGTACCACTGGGACCGTTATGGCAAACGGGACGAGAACAGTTCCTGCTGGGTCCGGGTCGCCCAGGTCTGGGCCGGCAAGAACTGGGGCGGCATCCACATTCCCCGCATCGGCCAGGAAGTGATCATCGAATTTCTCGAAGGCGATCCGGACCAGCCGATCATCACTGGCAGGGTCTACAACAAAGAGCAGATGCCCCCCTATGAATTACCCGCCAACAAGACTCAGAGCGGCATCAAGTCGCGCAGCACCAAGGAGGGGACGCCCGCCAACTTCAACGAGATCCGCTTCGAGGACAAGAAAGGCGAAGAGGAAGTCTACATCCACGCCGAGAAAAACCAGACCAACATCGTCGAAAACGACGAGGTGACCGATGTGGGACACGACCGGACCGAGTCGGTTGGTAACGACGAGACCATTTCCATCGGTCACGACCGGAAAGAAAGTGTCGGCAACAACGAAGACATCACCATTGGTAACAACCGTACCGAAAAGGTCGGCGTCAATGAAACCATCGCCATCGGTACCAATCGTTCGGTCACCATCGGCGGCAACAAAATGGAAACCGTGGCTATCAACAAAGCCGAATCCATCGGTGCCGCCAAGGAACTGACCATCGGGGGGCTCTATCAGGTCTCCGTCGGCGGAGTCATGAACGAAACCGTCGCTATGGCCAAGACCCAGGAGGTCGGGGCCACCAAGGCCACCGTCGTGGCTGGAAACGTGACAGAAAACTACAACAGCAGTCACAGTACTTCCGTGGATGACAGCCAGACCCTCAAGGTCGGCAACGATCAAAACGTCCAGATAGACAAGAACCAGAGCGTCCAGGTCGGCAAGAATCTGACCATTGACGCCGGCGACAAAATCGTGATCCAGACCGGCAAGTCCAAGATCACCATGACCAAGGACGGTACTATCCGCATCGAGGGCAAGACCATTCACATCAAGGCCTCGGGAGGAAACGTGGTGATCAAGGGCAAGAAGGTGCTGGAAAATTGAGGAGGGATAGCCATGTCGACGTCAACCATCACCCAGACAACCACCATCAAAGGCGCCGTCATCGGAGTCGTGATCGGCTTCGAAGACGGCCGGCCACGGGTCATTTTTCCGGACTGCCCTAATGAGGAAGGAACGATTGCGCGCTCCACCGAAACAATCGACCTGACCGACATCGGCAAGGAAGTCGTCCTGATGTTCGAAAACGGCGACCCCCACCGCCCCATCGTCATCGGCAAGATGCAACCCTCCTCACCCCCAGACGAAATCAGCCCCAAAGTGTCCGTGGTCCTGGACGGTGACCGCGTGCTGCTGCAGGCCGACCGGGAGATCGTCCTCAAATGCGGCAAGGCGAGCATCACCCTGACCCGGGCCGGCAAGATCCTGATCCGTGGCGCCTATCTGCTGAGCCGCTCCTCCGGGGTCAACCGCATCAAGGGCGGATCGGTGCAGATCAACTGAAGCCATGAACCTGCTCAACGCCACCAAGTTTCAGGCCGCCTACACCATGGGCGTGGACAAGGAAGGACGCGAGTCCATCGTGGTGGCGGTCAAGGGCACCTATGAAATTCCCAGGCAACCAGGGCAGGAGGCCCAGCTGGCGGCACAGCAACTGCCCCTGGTGTTCGCCGATGAGTACACCGGCGAGCCGGGATTCTCCGCCCCCCTGCGAGAGACCGATTTCGCACCCGTCAAACACCGCTGCGACGTGCTTCTGACAGGTTCCGCCTATGCCCCCAGGGGCGAGCCTGTGACCCGGGTCAGAGTCGGTCTGAAGGTGGGCACCCTGACCAAGAGCTTCGACGTGGTTGGAAACCGGCACTGGGAGGTGGACGCCTTCCTGCACTCACGTCCCGGCAAACCCGAACCCTTCGAGGTGATGCCCATTTCCTACGACAACGCCTTTGGTGGCCGGGATGAATTTTCAGAAGATCCCAAAAAGCACAGTGCCTACATGGCCAATCCGGTGGGCAAAGGCTACCACCGTGAACTGGATCCGCAACTGGTGATCGGTACACCGCTTCCCAATACCGAGGAATCC
>CAYUPV010000140.1:0-7713 GCA_964445885.1 uncultured Methylococcales bacterium | reverse complement strand
CGACAATCCCCGTCACGAAGATCCTGAGCGCATTATCGAACAGGTGGTGGCCGGGATGCGGCAACCCCCCCAGGTGATTCGTCACCGCGAGGCCGCGATTGCAACCGCGTTGGAGCTTGGGCAAGCGGATGACATCGTTTTGGTGGCTGGTAAGGGGCATGAGACCTACCAGGAGGTGGCAGGTGAGCGGCGGCCTTGTTGCGACCGTGCGCTGGTGGCATCGCTGCTGGGGGAGGTGGCCACATGCGTTTAAGCCAGATTGCCCAAGTGCTGGGCGGTTGCTTGTTGGGAGACGACACCGAGTTCCAGGGAGTGGGAACCGACAGCCGGATGGATCTGCGAGGTCGATTGTTCGTGGTCCTGCGGGGCGAGCGCTTCGATGCCCATGCCTTCCTGTCGCAGGCCAAGGCTGCCGGGGCGGTGGCGGCGCTGGTGGAAACCCCTCAAAGCTTATCATTGCCCCAGCTCCAGGTTAAAGACTGCCGCAGAGCGCTGGGGCTCCTGGCCCGACATTGGCGCCGCCAATGTTTTCAGGGAGCGCTGGTGGGTGTCACCGGAAGCAATGGCAAGACTACGGTGAAGGAGATGATCGCTGCGTGTCTGGGAGGTGACCCCCGGGTACTGAAGACTCACGGCAACCTCAACAACGACATCGGCGTTCCCTTGACCTTGCTTGAACTCGAGCCCACGCACCGTTTTGCGGTGATCGAAATGGGCGCCAATCATAGGGGGGAGATCGCCTGGTGTGCCAGTCTGGCAGAGCCTTCCATCGCTGTGATCACCAACGTGGGGCCGGCGCATCTGGAGGGTTTCGGTTCCCTGGAAGGAGTCGCAAAAGCCAAGGGCGAAATCATCACGGCATTACCCGAGGAGGGGATCGCGGTACTCAATGCCGACGATCGTTACTTCGATGACCTGTTCAGCTTGGCCGGAAAGCGTCGGGTATTGAGTTTTGGATTAGGTGAGGCGGATGTGCGGGCGCTGAAGGTCGACTCCCTGTGTTTCAGCGATGGAAGATTCCGGAATTATTTCCAGGTCGGGGCGCTCGGTGAACGTTTCGATATCGATCTGCCCCTGGCCGGCAGCCATAACGTGACCAATGCCTTGGCAGCCATCGCCTGCGCCTTGGCCGCCGGAAGTGACCTGACTGACATTCGGCTTGGGCTGGCGGCAGTGGCGCCAGTCCCCGGCAGGCTACGCCCTCTGCCGGCGAAACAAGGGGGGTGGATACTGGACGATTGTTATAACGCCAATCCCGCCTCCTTTGCCGCGGGTCTCGAAACCCTGGGCGCGCTGGGGGGGGAGCCCTGGGTCATTCTGGGGGCCTTTGGCGAACTTGGCAACGGGAGCGAGGACTGGCACCGGCGGGCAGGCGAACTGGCAAAACTGAAAGGGGTACGGAGATTGCTGGCGGTGGGTGAACCCAGCCGCTTCGCAGTGGAAGCTTTCGGCAGCGGCGGTCAATGGTTCCCCTCCAGGGAAGCATTGATCGAAGCCGCTGCGGCAGGAATTCATGGTGATGCCCGGATTTTGGTCAAGGGTTCACGCAGCCAGCGGCTGGAGACCGTCGTGGAAGCATTGGGGGAAGTATAAGTTGTTATATTATCTGACCGACTGGCTGATCGACTGGTATTCCCCTTTTCGGGTATTTCAGTATCTGACCTTGCGTGCAATCGTCAGCATCCTGACGGCACTGGTGATTTCGTTTGTAATCGGTCCCGCTCTGATCCGGTGGCTGGGACGCTATGGCCAACCTATCCGTGATGATGGCCCCCTGAGCCATCTGTCCAAAGCAGGTACACCCACCATGGGCGGACTGTTGATTCTGATTGCGGTGGCGGTGACCACTTTGCTGTGGGCCGATCTGGACAACCGATACATTTGGGCTGTGCTGGTCGTCACCCTGGTCTTCGGGGCGATCGGTTTCGTCGATGATTACAAGAAGTTGGTACTGCGTAACAGCAAAGGAATTTCGGCCCGGCAAAAAATATTCTGGCAGACCGCGATCTCCCTGGCGGCTGCGCTGTTTCTCTACCGCACCGCGCAGGTGCCTGCAGAGACTGTCTATATCGTGCCGTTCTTCAAAGACGTCATCATCGATCTGGGATGGGGTTATGTACCGATCACCTGTCTGGTCATCGTGGGCACCAGCAACGCGGTCAATCTGACTGACGGTCTCGACGGTCTGGCGATCCTTCCTACGGTATTGGTGGGTGGGGCCTTGGGTGTCTTTGCCTACACTTCGGGACATGCCCATTTTGCAGAATATCTGGCGGTTCCCCATATTCCAGGCGCCGGGGAGCTGGTGGTGTTTTGTGGCGCCCTGGTGGGAGCAGGTTTGGGTTTTTTGTGGTTCAACGCCTATCCGGCCCAGGTATTCATGGGCGACATCGGCGCCCTGGCGCTGGGAGCGGCTCTGGGCACGGTGGCGGTGGTGGTGCGACAGGAAATCGTGCTGATGATCATGGGTGGGGTGTTTGTGATGGAGACGGTTTCGGTGATTTTGCAGGTGGCTTCTTTCAAGCTGACCGGTAAGCGGTTGTTCAAGATGGCTCCGTTACACCATCATTTCGAATTGAAAGGCTGGCCGGAGCCACGGGTGATTGTGCGTTTCTGGATCATCACCGTGATCCTGGTCCTGATTGGTCTGGCAACCTTGAAGCTGAGGTGAGGCATGGTGGCTGTCGTCGATAAACCAATGTTTCTGCATCCCCCCTGTCTGGGGCGCGATCCGCGGGTAGCGGTCGTGGGACTGGGGCGTACCGGGGTATCCGCTGTGCGTTTCCTGCATCGACTGGGAGTTGAATGTCTGGTGACAGACACTCGTCTCCACCCGCCGGGACTAGAGGAGATTCGAGGGCTCGAGGGGGTATCGGCGTATACCGGTGAGTTACGGGCCGATGTATTGAGTTGGGCAACTCATGTCTTGGTCAGTCCTGGTATGCCTCTGGCGAGTGTGGAAATCCGCACGGCCCTGGAACACGGCGTGGCACTCATCAGTGATATCGATCTGTTTGCCGAAACGGCACAAGCGCCAGTGATCGCGGTGACAGGCTCCAATGGCAAGAGCACAGTCACTTGTCTGGTGGCTGAAATGGCCAGTCAGGCCGGAATGAATGTACGCGCAGGGGGTAATCTAGGGACCCCCGCGCTCGATCTTCTGGATCCAGAGTGTCAACTGTATGTGCTCGAATTATCCAGTTTCCAGCTTGAGCGGACGCGCAGATTGCGCCCCGTGGCGGGAACGGTACTCAACGTCAGCCCCGACCATCTCGACCGGCATTCCGATTTGTCCGCCTATGCAGCCACCAAGGCTAGATTGTTACGCTGGAGTCAGCGGCGGGTGGTCAATCTGGATGATCCACTGGTGAGTCAGTTGGCGAACAGTTGTGGGGTGCGCGCTGATCGTCCCGTTCAGCTTTGTCAGAGCAGCGGCTCCGGGACATCCGCGAGGGGAGCAAAGGACGCTGATAAAACGGGAGACCACGGTGTCTCGATGCTAAGGTTCAGTCTTCAGCCTTGTGAAGCCGAATATACCCTGATCCGACATCAGGGTGTGGAATGGCTGGCCCGTCAGGGTGAGACGCTGATTCCCGCCAGTCAGGTTGCCTTGTCAGGTCGTCACAATCTTTCCAATGCTTTGGCTGCCCTGGCCTTGGCCGAGGCGGGGGGGGTTCCCCTGGAAGCGGGCGTGGATGCGCTGCGAACCTTCGGCGGGCTGCCGCATCGCATGCAAACTGTGGCGGAAATCGATGGTGTGGTGTGGATCAACGACTCCAAGGGAACCAATGTGGGCGCAACTGAAGCCGCTATTTCCGGCTTGCCGGGGCCATTGATCCTGTTGGCCGGTGGAGTGGGTAAGGGCGCCGATTTCACCTTTCTGAGGCAATGTGTGGCCGGCAAGGTCAGGCTGGCGGTCCTTTTCGGCAGCGATCGACTGAGTCTTGCCGCAGCACTGGGGCAGGAGACAGAGACGGTGCTGGTGGAGGACCTGAGGGCCGCCATGGAGACGGCACGGCAACGGGCCGGTCGGGGGGATACGGTATTGCTGTCTCCGGCTTGTGCGAGCCTGGATCAGTTTGAAAATTACCAGGCCCGGGGGAACTGTTTCGAATCTTTGGTACGGCAATGGCAGTCGATGAATTAACCTTCAATTCTGAGCGGATCAAGGCCGGTCTGCCACTGGATGGATGGCTGCTTGCTGTGGCAGCGGGGTTGGTGGCGACAGGTTTCGTCATGATGACCTCTGCCTCTGTCCACCTCCATGGCGGGGGATTCTATTTTGCCCGTCATCAAGCCCTGCATTTATTGCTGGCTCTGGTCGTCGCTGCGGGAGTTTGTGGTGTGCCTCTCAAATGGTGGGAGCGTTTCGGGCCAGTATTGTTATTGGTGGGTTTGGCCTTGTTGGTGGCGGTCAAGCTGCCCGGGCTGGGGGTGACGGTCAAGGGGAGTACCCGCTGGTTGAATCTGCCAGGTTTGCGTTTGCAGGTGTCGGAACCGTTCAAGTGGATCGCAGTGATTTATCTGGCTGGCTATATCGTCCGTCATGGTCAAGAACTGCACCAACAGGCTATTGCCTTACTGCGGCCCTTGGTATTGTTGGGACTGGGTGCATTGCTATTGTTGTGGGAACCGGATTTTGGTGCCGCAGTGGTATTGATGGCCACTGCCATCGGGCTGTTGTTCCTCGCGGGTTCCCGTTTGTTGCCCTTGGTTACCCTGTTGGCCATACTGGGCGCAGCAGCTGTGGCATTGGTGATTATGGAACCCTATCGGATGCGCCGCCTGGTCGCTTTCCTCGATCCCTGGGCCCATGCCCAGGACTCCGGTTATCAGCTGGTCCAGGCGCTGATCGCGTTTGGCCGGGGAGGCTGGTTTGGACTCGGCCTGGGTAACAGTGTGCAGAAAATGTTCTATTTGCCCGAGGGGCATACCGACTTCATTCTTGCAGTCATCGGTGAAGAATTGGGATGGATTGGGGTGGTCGGGGTGATTGCCGCCTTCGCCCTGTTGCTTTGGAGGATTTTTGCGACTGCCCGTTTGGCAGAGGTGGCAGGTCAGGCCTTCGCTGCCTATCTGGCCTATGGCATCGGATTATGGCTGGGATTGTCGACGGTCATCAACATCGGCGTCAATCTCGGTGTGTTGCCTACCAAGGGCCTCACTCTTCCCTTGATGAGTTACGGTGGTGGCAGTGTGGTGATTGACTGCATGGCATTGGCACTGGTGCAGAGAGTGTATTTCGAGGCGCGTGAGGCGTTGGCCTCACAACCGGGGAAGAAGCCATGGCGCGAGTGATGATCATGGCGGGCGGAACGGGAGGGCATGTGTTCCCGGCACTGGCCGTGGCCGAGTGGCTACGCAATGACGACCATCAGGTGAGTTGGATGGGAAGTCCCTATGGGCTGGAGGCAAAGGTCGTGCCTGCGGCGGGATTCTCACTCGATAAGATCAATGTGCGTGGCTTGCGGAGAAAAGGAATGACATCGCTGCTCGGTGCCCCGGCGATGCTGATACGGGCACTTTGGCAGGCGGACAGGATCCTCCGCCACAGGCAGCCGCAGGTCGTGCTTGGAATGGGTGGTTATGCCGCCGGTCCCGGTGGAATGATGGCCTGCTTGCGGGGGATTCCGCTGGTGATTCATGAGCAAAATCGAGTGCCTGGCACCACAAATCGTTGGTTGGCTCCCCGGGCAGAGCGGGTGCTGGAAGGCTTTCCGGATACCTTTGCCGACGGGTTGCATCCATGTTGGACCGGGAATCCGCTACGTCCGGAGATTCAAGAGCTTGGCACCAAGGAGTTGCTCCCGGGGCCGGTACTAAGGGTCCTCGTGTTGGGTGGGAGTCAGGGAGCCAAGGTCCTCAACCACGTGGTCCCTCAGGCGCTGGCGGATATGAAGGGGCGTATCAAGGTTTGGCATCAGTGTGGGACAGGGAATCAGGGTGAGCTGGAAGCATGTTACCAAGCGCTGGGTATCGAGGCCAAGGTGGCTGAATTCATTCGTGAGATGGCGGCTGCCTGGCAGTGGGCCGATTTGGCCATCTGCCGTTCCGGTGCCATGACGGTGAGTGAGCTGGCGGCAGCCGGGGTACCAGCGATTCTGGTACCCTATCCGTTTGCGGTGGATGATCATCAGACCCGTAATGCTGAATATCTGGTGCAACGCGGGGGAGCGAAATTGTTACCGCAAAACTGTTTGAGCGCTGAATCATTGGGTCAGGAAATCCATCGATTGGTCGGTCACCCCGAGCGTTTGCGGGAGATGGGGCTGGCAGCACATCGGGCTGCGCGCCCGGACGCCACGGAGACAGTGGCACAGATTTGCCTGGAGGAAGCACATGGTGCCTAACTACAATGATGAAATGATAGCAGGCTTGTCACCGCGTGTGGAAAATGAGCCAGTGCGCCGGCGTATGGCCGGGATTGGACGTATTCATTTCGTCGGTATCGGTGGCGTGGGGATGAGTGGTATCGCTGAGGTTCTCGCCAATCTGGGATATCGAGTCTCGGGTTCGGACTTGCGTGAAAGTCTCAGTCTGCAAAGGTTACGCAGTCTCGGGGTGGATGTGACCGTTGGCCATGATGCTGCTCGTGTTTCAGGAGCGGATGTGGTGGTGGTCTCCAGTGCAGTCACTCCCGATAACCCGGAGTGGGAGCAGGCCAGGAATCAGCGTATCCCGGTGATCTCCCGGGCGGAGATGCTGGCCGAGTTGATGCGGTTCCGTTTTGGTATCGCAGTGGCGGGTACTCATGGTAAGACCACAACCACCAGTCTGGTGGCCAGCATCCTGGCAGAGGGAGGGCTCGATCCTACTTTCGTCATCGGTGGTCGACTCAACAGTATTGGCACTCATGCAGCGCTGGGCAGTAGCCCTTATTTGGTTGCAGAAGCCGATGAAAGCGATGCTTCGTTCCTGCATCTGGAACCGATCATGGCGGTGGTCACCAATGTGGACCGCGATCACATGGGTACTTATGGGGGGGACTGGGGAAGACTGAAAGAAACCTTCATCGAGTTCCTCCACCACCTTCCTTTCTACGGATTGGCGGTAGTGTGCCTGGACGATCCGGGCATTGCTGAGATTCTTCCCAGGGTGAGCAAACCGATACGGACCTACGGGCTACATCCAGAGGCGGATCTTCGGGCCAGGGAAGTCAGGCAAGTGGGTCTGAAGACACATTTCACCGTCGAAGGGAAGGGACTGGAGCAACCCCTGGCGATCGAGCTCAATCTGCCTGGGCGGCACAATCTGCTCAATGCCCTGGCGGCCATCACCATTGCCCTTGAGCTCGAAGTCCCGGGGCCGGTGATTCAAGCCACGTTGGCCAATTTCGCCGGTATCGGACGCCGTTTTCAGATCAGTACCCTACCTTGGAAGGAGGGTGAGGTCACTCTGGTGGACGATTACGGCCATCACCCGCGCGAGTTGGAGATGACCTTGGCAGCGGCACGCCAGGCGTGGCCCGGCAGGCGCCAGATTCTGGTGTTTCAGCCCCATCGTTATAGCCGGACCCAGGAGCTGTTCGATGACTTTCTTCAGGTGCTGGGAGAAGTGGAAGAGCTGTTGTTGCTGCCGGTCTATGCCGCCGGCGAAGCGCCTATCGCCGGGGCCGACAGCGATTCCCTCGCGCGCTGTTTGCGGGAGGCCGGTCTGAAAGTTGCGCTGTTGTCCTGCCTGGAGGATGTTCCGAATTGTTTGGCGGACAGGCTG
>CAYUPV010000139.1:0-7751 GCA_964445885.1 uncultured Methylococcales bacterium | reverse complement strand
ACCGGCAGATTCACGCCACCTCTTTCCTTTCCGGAACAAAGGGTCGGGAGAACAGCAACCCCAGTTCGTACAGCAACCACATCGGCACCGCCAGCAGGGTCTGCGAGATCACGTCCGGCGGGGTCAACAACATACCGAGCACAAACGCCGCCACGATCACATACGGTCGCTTGCGCGCCAGACTCTCACGAGTTGTAATGCCGCTCCATACCAGAAGAATAGTCGCAATCGGCACCTCGAAGGCCACCCCGAAAGCGAAGAAAAGGGTCAGGATGAAATCCAGATAGCGACTGATGTCGGTCATCACCGCCACTCCCTGAGGGGCGGTCGCAGTCATGAACTGGAACACCAGGGGCAGCACCACGAAGTAGGCAAAAGCCGCACCCGCGTAAAACAATAGGGTACTGGCCATCAGCAGGGGCAATAGCAAACGTTTCTCATGCCGGTACAAACCGGGTGCCACAAACCCCCACACCTGATGGAGAATCACCGGCAAAGTGGCAAAAATGGCCACTACCAGGGCAAGTTTGAACGGGGTGAGAAAAGGTGACGCCACATCGATGGCGATCATGGTACTCTCTTTGGGCAGATGCTTGAGCAGCGGCCCCGCCAGATAAGTGTAGATCCGGTCGGCGAAGGGCGCCAGCCCAAGAAACGCCACCAACACCACCGCGACGATTTTCAGCAGGCGGCCGCGCAATTCGATCAGATGTTCTATAAAAGGCATCTCCCGATCTTCCGGCCCGCTGGAAGATGGATCAGGAGTCGCTGTCATTCCGGGATTGCACCGCTGCTGGGGGCTCGAGTGGCTGCTTCAGCTCTTTTTCCAGGGTCTTCAGTTCCTGCAGGGACACATCCTGCTCCAGTGAGGCCTTGACCTCCTGCAAAGCCAGTTCGCGCTCCACCTCTGCGCGCATCGTGGCCGCTACATTCCGCGCCCGACGCAGCCATAGCGCTGTGGTCCGGATCGCGCCGGGAAGCTGTTCCGGTCCAATCACCAACAGGGCGATCAGTCCCACCAGGCTCAGTTCCCAGAAACCAATGTCGAACATGGCTATAAATCTTCCCTTTCGGGTGATTCACTTTTCTTATTTGCTTTGACCCCTTCGCGTTCACGATGTTCACCCTTGCCTGCCTCCTCAAGGTGCTCGGCAGCCTTTTCATCGTTTGGTTCGGTCTCGTCCGTTCCACTCATGGCTTCCTTGAAGCCCCTAATCGCACCACCCAAATCGGACCCCAGATTGCGCAGTTTCCGGGTGCCAAACAACAGCAGCACGATGACCAATACAATCAACAATTGCCAGATACTGATACCCATGGCGATGAATTCCTCATGTCTTGTTGCGGGCGGCCTTTTCCTCCAGACCGGACAGGCCAAAGCGCCGCTGTAGTTCACTCAGCACGTCCTCCGGCCCCAGGCCCTGATGAGCCAATAGTACCAGGGTGTGGAACCACAGATCGGCCATCTCATAAATCATTTGCTCACGATCGCCTCCCTTGGCGGCGATCACCGTTTCGGTGGCTTCCTCTCCGACTTTTTTCAAAATCGTATCCAGACCCTTGGCATACAGTGAGGCCACATAGGAGTGCTGGGGATCGGCCTGCTTGCGCACTTCCAACACCTGCGCCAGTTCGAGTAACACATCAGTGGCCATAAATCTCCCCGGGATCCTTGAGTACAGGTTCCACCGTCTGCCAGCCTTCGGACTCGAGCCGGTGGAAAAAACAATGATGGCGCCCGGTGTGGCACGCCACGCCCCCTTCCTGTTTGACAGTGAGAAGCACTGTATCCCCATCACAGTCCAGGCGGATCTCACGCACGATTTGACGATGACCGGAGGTTTCCCCCTTGCGCCACAATTTCTGCCGCGACCTGGACCAGTACACCGCCCTCCCTTCTTCAGCGGTCAGTTTCAGGGCTTCACAGTTCATCCAGGCCAGCATGAGCACCTGCCCGGTATTCTCTTCCTGGGCAATGACCGGCACCAGACCTACGCTGTTCCATTTGACCTCATTGAGCCAGTGGCTCATAACCGCACCTCGATGCCCCGGGCGGCCAGAGTTTCCTTGGCCTCGTGGATGCTGTATTCGCTGAAATGGAAAATACTGGCAGCAAGCACCGCATCGGCCTTCCCCTCCAGTATCCCTTCGGCCAGGTGTTCCAGATTGCCGACACCACCGGAAGCGATCACCGGGATCCCGACTTTTTCGCTCACCTGACGGGTCAGGGCAAGATCGAAACCCTTTTTGGTGCCATCACGGTCCATACTGGTGAGGAGAATCTCTCCGGCACCCAGCTCCTCCATCCTGCAAGCCCATGCCACCGCGTCAATTCCAGTGGGCTTGCGACCCCCATGGGTAAAAATCTCCCAGTGATCACCCACCTGTTTGGCGTCGACCGCGACCACGATGCACTGGGAACCGAAACGTCGGGCGGCATCACGGACGAATTCAGGATTGAAAACCGCGGCGGTGTTGATCGCCACCTTGTCGGCACCGGCGTTGAGCATCCGGCGAATATCCTCCAGGGTTCTGATCCCGCCACCCACGGTCAAGGGAATGAAGACACATCCGGCCACCGCTTCCACCACGCGCACCATGGTGTCACGCTCTTCGTGGCTGGCGGTGATGTCCAGGAAGGTCAATTCATCGGCTCCCTCCTGATCATAACGCTGGGCGATCTCCACCGGATCCCCGGCGTCACGAATATCGACGAATTGGACGCCCTTGACTACCCGACCATGATCCACATCCAGACAGGGAATGATGCGTTTGGCCAATCCCATCAATACTGCTCCGCCAGTTCCTGGGCCTGGGCGAAATCCAGGGTTCCCTCATAGATGGCACGACCGGTGATGGCACCGATGACCCCTTTGTCGGCAACCTTGCCCAGGGCCCTGATGTCATCCAGATCGTGAATTCCGCCGGAAGCGATCACCGGAATGTGGATCGACTCGGCCAGTCGTGCGGTCGCCTCCACGTTGACCCCACCCATCATGCCGTCACGGCTGATATCGGTATAGATGATGGCCTCCACTCCCTCGTGCTCGAAATGCAGGGCCAAATCGATCACGTCATGGCGCGATAATTTGGACCAGCCGTCGATAGCCACCTTGCCCTCTTTGGCATCGAGACCGACGATGATATGACCAGGAAACTCTGTCGAGACGTCTTCCACGAAATGGGGCGCGCTGACTGCCTTGGTGCCGATGATGACATATCTCACCCCGGCATTGAGATACTCCTGGATGGTATCCTCGTCGCGAATACCCCCGCCCACTTGCACATCCACCCCGGGGAACGCCTCAGTGATAGCGCGGATGACACCGGCGTTTTTGGGCTTGCCCGCAAATGCCCCATCCAGATCAACCAAATGAAGACGTTTGGCTCCCAAATCCACCCAGCGCTGAGCCATTGCCACGGGATCATCGGAAAACACCGTATCGTCTTCCATCCGCCCTTGACGCAGGCGAACACATTTACCCTCTTTCAGATCGATTGCGGGAATCAATAACATGGCTCCGTTCTCTCAAGGTAACCAATGAAGGAAGTTTTTCAATAACTGCAATCCTACCCGTTGACTCTTTTCCGGGTGAAACTGCACGGCAAACAGGTTGTCGCGCGCCAAGGCGCAGGCGAATGGCTCGGGATATTCAGTGGTGGCGGCGATGTCTTCCAGGCGATCGGGCCTGGCATAATAACTGTGCACGAAATAGAAGCGGCTCCCATCTGCAATCCCTGACCATAAGGGATGGGATCTGGCCGGATGCACCTGGTTCCAACCCATGTGGGGAATCTTCAGACAGTGCCCCTGTTGGTCCCGCAAGCCGGACTGAAAACGCACCACTTTGCCTGGGATGATCCCCAGACAGCGGACGCCACCCCCCTCCTCGCTCTGATCCAGCAACGCCTGCAGTCCCAGACAGATCCCAAGCAATGGGCGACTGACAGACACTTCATGAATCACCTCGACCAATCCTAGCCGGGTCAGTGCCTTCATGCAATCGGCAATCGCTCCAACGCCCGGAAACACCACACGATCTGCGGCAAGAATCGTCTTGGGATCAGCCGTCACCTCGACTTGCGCGGCTTCATCCACATATTGCAGGGCCTTGGTGATAGAGTGGAGATTGCCCATGCCGTAATCGATCACCGCCACCCGGTTCATGTCACCACCTCCTGAGGTAGTCGAGGTGGGAGACGCCAACAGCCAAATCCCATGCGCCCCTTCATCCCAGCGTCCCCTTGGTAGAAGGGATCGCCCCGGCTTGGCGCTCATCCAAGGTCAATGCTGCCCGAAGTGCGCGTCCAAAAGCCTTGAACATGGTCTCGGCAATGTGATGGGCATTGCGGCCCCGCAAACTGTCGATGTGCATCGTGACCTGGGCATGGTTGACGAACCCCTGGAAAAACTCACGAAACAGATCGACATCGAAGGCGCCGATCATCGCGCGCGGAAAGACTACTTCATAAACCAGTCCAGGCCGGCCGGACAAATCCAGTACCACCCGTGACAGTGCTTCGTCGAGGGGAACATAAGCATGGCCATAACGTTGGATTCCCTGCTTGCCCCCCACCGCCTCAGCAAAAGCCTGCCCCAAAGTGATGCCAATATCTTCCACGGTGTGATGGGCATCGATGTGAAGATCACCCTCTGCAGTGATTTCAAGGTCCATGACGCCATGTCGGGCCACCTGGTCGAGCATATGTTCGAGAAAGGGTAGACCGGTATCGAAACGGCTCTTTCCGCTACCATCCAGATTGATGCGAACCGTAATCCGGGTTTCAAGTGTGCTGCGTTCCACCACAGCCTGTCGTGATTGATTCATGAGATCCAGGTTTTCATGCAGAAACGAATATAATAACTTGCAACCCGGTTGCCGGAAAACACAGACATCTGCCTTGTATGATTATACCTACAATAATTTAAATATATCCTGACTTCCATTTTTCAGCATGCTTGCCATACTCGAAGGTGACGTCAAAAACCTTGAACCCTGGGATTTTCGTCTCTGGATTCATGGAGGACGACGTCAAAGCCAACCAAGCAGGCACTTTGGCCGGCAGGATCACTCCTGCCGGTTTTTTTCATCCGGCCGCCCGCATGGCCCGCTTGCGCTCGTGCTCCTTGAGAAATCTCTTGCGCAGACGGATCGCCGCAGGAGTCACCTCCACCAGCTCGTCCTCGTCGATAAACTCCAACGCCTGCTCGAGGCTGAAACGAACCGGCGGGGTCAGGAGCAGATTGTCGTCGTTGCCGGCAGCGCGGATATTGGTCAATTGCTTGGCCTTGGTGGGATTGACCACCAGGTCGTTGCCGCGCGAATGGATACCGACGATCCCCCCCTCGTATACCTCGTCGCCATGGCCGACGAACAAGCGGCCTCGTTCCTGCAGATTGAAGAGCGCAAACGCCAAAGCCTTACCGGTGGTATTGGAGATCAATACTCCGTTGATCCGCCGCCCTATATCACCGGGTTTGATCGGACCGTAGTGATCGAATACGTGATAGAAAAGGCCGGAACCTGAAGTGGTCGACAAAAATTCTGTCTGGAAACCGATCAGGCCACGCGAAGGAATCAGGTACTCAAGACGCACCCTTCCCTGCCCGTCCATCGTCATATCCTCCAATTCCCCTTTTCTGGCACCCAGGTTTTCCATCACCGATCCCTGGTGTTCCTCGTCCACCTCCAGGGTGACACGTTCGTAGGGCTCGCACAATTGACCATCGATCTCTTTGAGAATGACTTCCGGGCGGGAGACGGCCAACTCATAACCCTCACGGCGCATGGTCTCGATGAGAATCGACAGGTGCAGCGCCCCCCGTCCCGATACCCGGAACTTGTCCGGATCTTCGGCCTCCTCGACCCGCAGGGCGACATTATGCTGAAGCTCCTTGAGCAAACGTTCGCGCAGATGGCGGGAAGTGAGGTATTTCCCCTCACGACCGGCAAAGGGGGAAGTATTGACCTGGAAGGTCATGCTGACTGTCGGTTCGTCCACCGTCAGCGGAGGCAGCGCCTCGGGGCTGGCCGGATCACAGAGGGTGTCTGAGATATTGAGGGGGTCGATACCACAGAAGGCAACGATGTTCCCTGCCCCGGCAGACTCCACCTCGATCCTGTTCAAACCCTCGAATCCATACACCTGCGCCACCTTGGCACTGCGGGGCTGGCCTTCCCTGTCCAGCACCGTCACCAATTGATTACGGCTCAGTTGTCCCCGTTGGATTCTGCCGACTCCGATCACACCGACATAGGAATTGTAATCGAGGCTGGTCACCTGGAGCTGCAACTCGCCGTCGTCCTCGACCGGCGGGGGTGGGACATGTTCGATGACCGCCTCGAACAGTGGCGTCATATCTCCTGCCGAGACATGGGAATCCAGACCGGCATACCCCTTGAGCGCTGAGGCATACACCACCGGAAAATCGAGTTGTTGGTCACTGGCCCCAAGTCTGTCGAACAGGTCGAAGGTTTGATCCAGGACCCAGTCGGGACGGGCGCCCGGACGGTCGATCTTGTTGATCACCACGATGGGTTTGAGTCCCCTGGCCAGCGCTTTCTGGGTCACGAAGCGGGTCTGGGGCATGGGACCTTCCACCGCATCCACCAACAACAGCACCGAATCCACCATCGACAGAATGCGTTCCACCTCACCGCCAAAATCGGCGTGGCCGGGAGTATCCACGATATTGATGCGATAGCCCCGCCACTTGAGGGAAGTGTTCTTGGCCAGAATGGTGATACCCCGTTCACGTTCGAGGTCGTTGGAATCCATCACCCTCTCAGTCAGCTTCTCATGCTCGGCAAACACTCCTGACTGCTGCAGCAGCTTGTCCACCAAGGTGGTCTTGCCGTGGTCAACATGGGCGATGATGGCGATGTTACGGATATTCTCGGTCACGTGGTTGGTTACTCCTTGATCATAGTGTCAGTTCTGTTCCCAGGGTAGGCCGTGGAAACGCCAGCCACCCAAGGTACTGCGATGTTTGTTTTCGTCCAATGGGCCTTCAAAGCCCTCGTCGATATTTACCAGGGTCTTATAGCCCTCGGCTGCCATACTCTTTGCCGCCTCCATGGAGCGGTGTCCACTGCGGCAAAGAAACAAAACAGGGGTCTCTGGATCGGGGACCACCTCTTTGACCGCGCCAGCAAAATCAGGATTGGGATGCATCGGTAGGCCGTCCTTCCAGGGGATAAGGATTGACCCCACGGGATGTCCCACAAAAAGATGCTCGTAAGTGGTTCGCACGTCGATCAGGACTGCCGCAGGATGCTCCTGCATGAACTTCCATGTGGCAAGGGGTTTTAAATTAAGAATTTGGGATTCACTCATTGTAGTTCCTCCACGCATTTTTGTCCGACCATATAGGCCTCGTTGCGCCATCCCTTACTAATATCACCACAGCGCCCCTCCTCTCGATAGGCTCGAAGAGTAAGATCCTGGAACAGATGCAATAACTCATTCTCTTCCAGCAGATACTCCGGATTGGAAGGAGCGACGGCGGCGACTTTGTTCTGGACAAAGGTCTGGTAAAACAACACTCCGCCCGCCTTTAGGGCAGTTTGTATCGCCGGACATAGGTTACGGCACAAAAAACGGCTGACGACGATAACATCGAACGCATTCCCGGGCCAACACGAGTTGATGACATCACGCACTTGGGGCTTCACTTCGAGACCCGCTACCCCAACTCTGGAAGCGATTGCTTCCGGGCAGGAACGAATCCTGCTGACAATGGCCACCGG
>CAYUPV010000138.1:0-7758 GCA_964445885.1 uncultured Methylococcales bacterium | reverse complement strand
CTATAGGCTGTCGAAGATCGAGTCGATTTTGGCGACTTGGATGTCCCAAAATCTTCACGAGATCGAAGACTCGCTTGCAAATCGATTTCCTGGTGGAACCTTCAGCTCCTCAAGTGATTGAACTGAATCCAGTTGATCTAGCTTCCTTGCGGCAATCTTTCATAATGCCTGCGGGCAAGTCTTTCGAGCTTGCTTTGAGTTCACACCATTGAAAACATTTTCGGTCCCTTTGTCTTTGAATGACACGATCATGCAAACATGATGGCACGGTCTCCATGCTACTTAAGTCGCTTTTCTTTTGATCTGTTCCATCCCAATTCGGTCCACCCACCGATGGGTGTTTTTGACGTCCATTGGTCTCTGCTTCATGCCATGTTGATGGGCGATTCACCGCCACCCTCAACAGGTTGCTCCCAGTTGTGCAGGAATCATGGAAATAGATTGCCGGGGGCGGCGTTATCCGCCCCCGGCACTGTCACCAAACCAGAGCTACAACAGCAGGAGTTTTGGTATGGCAACGTAGAGAATCTTACCACGTTCATTTTCCCTGTGATCCCTGGCCCGGAAACACGGTCATTCCCTGTTTACAACAAGCTGGAATGGGGGGAATGTAAATCACTGTTTTTCCGGTGAGTCCTAAACAAGAAAGGACGGCAGTGGTAGCACTGCCGTCACTCTTTGACAAAGCCTTATTCCGAACCGTGATTTAATTTCCGCAACACGATGGTCCGGGTGGGAGCCCAAACAACTTGGCGAAAAGATTGAAGTCACTCAGGTTGATGATCCCATCCCCATCCAGGTCCCCATTCTCAGAGGTGGGAGGTGATGAAGAGGCCAGTTGCCCGAAGACACTGGCAAATAGATTGAAATCGCTGAGATTGACAATTTTGTCATTGTCCAGATCCGCATCACACATATTGCCGTAACCGTCGGCATCGGTGTCACGCTGACTGATGGCACTCAAACCTGCCGGCGCGAGGACACCATTGGGAACGACGATACAATTGTCGCACAGGTCACCCACGCCATCGCCATCACCGTCCAACTGATTGGGATTCGCCGTCACGGGACAGTTGTCACTGATGTCGGGGATCCCGTCGAGGTCTCCGTCGGTGCTGTCGATCACGGTCACAAGATGGGTGTCACTGCCGCCGGACGAGGAAACCACCGTCACGGTCCCGGGGGGGGTCAAAGCAATTCCCGGCATCCTCTCGGTCACGATGACTTGTCCACCCACCAGTGGCAGATCCAAATCGACCAGGCGCAACACCGGCGGGACACGGGTGTCGCTCGAGATCGCCTCCACGGTCAGCGACGGTGGTGCCTTGAGATCGTACTCGGCGCGGGTGATGGTGACCTGGTCGCTCAAGGGCGCCACCAGATGGGTGAGATCCGTCGTGGTCACGAGATGCCCATCGACCGCATTGACATTCACCAGTGCGGGCAGGGTCATCGCATCGGGCAACAAGAACTCACTGGCGAAGAAAACACCGCTGCCATCGGTCTGCATGGGAAACGGACCATTCACATTGGGATCCCCGCTGAATGTCACCAGAGCGGTCGATTTGCCATGGGTGAATACGTCCACCTGGGCGATCGATCCTGTCGGATCACGCGCATAGGTCGCCCGATCGAAAATCATCGGGGTGGCCAGCCTGCCATCGTAGAGCTTGCCGAGAACCTGGAACAGATTGGTCTGCAAGGCGTTGAGATCGCACACACCGTTACCGCTTCCCGCCGGCAGATCACAGTCCGAATCGACGTTACAGGAAGTTTCCGGTCCCAATCCTGCCGTGCAGATCCCCCCCACGCCATTCAGGTCGATGGGCTGGGTCAGCGCCGCATCGCTGAACGCCTCGATTCTGAAGAAGTTGTTGCCGGTGGGACTGCCGCTCACCCGATGGGAAGTGGCTGCGTCACCAATGAAATCAGCCACCCCATCGTTATTGATATCGAGTAGCGGATCATTGGGGTAGGTATCCCAGGTCAACCAGGGAGCGACACAGTTCTTGTCGTCGATCGCTTCAGTGACGATTCCGTTGGCATCGATCGTCCCCTGGGCAAATTCGACGTCGAAGCTGTCATTGATTTCTCTCCCAGGCCCCACGAACTGGATGTGGTAATCATGCTGTCCGTAAGGTTCGGTGATGCGGTAGAAGCCGACCTGAGGAACGTCCACCCTGATTCGCAGACGGGTGAACGGAAACTCACCGCCGGGTTCGACAGCGCTGAGGAAAGCCGCTTCCGCAGCCAGCACCAGGGTGGCACGCACACTGGGTGGAAATGCCTTGGTATCGGGAGAGGCCAGCCACCAGAAGGCTTCGGTATTAAATCCTGTCTGCACCGAGAAAGGATTGGTGGGATCCGGCGGATCGAAGAAACAGTGCGGGGGGGAGCCCACCGGGGAAATCACCTTGCCGGTGACCGGATCGATGGTCTGCACACTGGGAGACAGACACAGTTCCAACGACATTCCGGTGGAATCGGTCAGGTATTCGGCAAAACCATTGTTCGGATTCGGAGGCCCCACCCGAATCGGAGTGGCGGCATTACCGGTCACCGTACAAATCGCCTCTACCGAGGGGCAGATACCAATACCAAGCAGGCAGATGGCCAGCAAATCACAGAGTTTAGTTTTCATTTTTTCACCTTAGAACCAATCAAACAGGCCAGGAAGAACACCTTATGGTGCAACCGGATTGAGTACCGTGACAGGATAAGTGGCGCTCCCCCCTGCCGATGACGTCACAGCCACTTCGGCGGGAACCGACTGCACAGACAGTGACAGGACCCCGTTGTTCAAAGGCTGACCCAACGCCGTGAGCGTCGGCGGATTGAGCAGATCACTCGAACCGGCCTCGACGGTCAGTATTCCTGTTGTCTTGTCATAGTCGGCCCGGGTGATGGTGACCAGATCGACCAACGGTACATCGACGACACTGGGAATGACACTGGAGTTGGAGGCGCTGGCGTCGGCAACGACCTGAATGGTCGTGGGTAAAATACTACTGTCGGGGGTCACCAGGACGGAACCGAAATGACGGTCCGAGCGATCGTTGGTGAGTGCATGCGGACCCGGGGGAACATTGCCGCCACCGCTGACGTTGACCTGTGCTGAAGCGGGTGAGGTGACGAAGACATTGACCAGGCCGCGACCGGACGGCCAGCGACTATAACTCACCTCGTCCACTTTCATTGGTGTGGGCAAAGGCGGGCCCGTGTAGACCTTGCCGCTGACCGTAAACAGGATGGTCTCGATGGAATTGATCCCTACCCCCCCAATGTTCGGACCCTCGATACGAAAGACGTTGGTATCGCAGGGGCTGCCCTTCACCTTGTGCGCCAGCAGTGGCAAACCGATGTAATCCGGCTTGCCATCCCCGTTCTGATCGAGCGATGGATCGACCGGATAGGTGTCCCAGGTCAGGATGGGACCGATTCGGGCCTGGTAGTTTTTCTGGTCGGCATGGAACGGTATATCCAATGAATCGAAAATGGCTCTTTTACCCGGAGTCGTCACGTGATAGCTGATCTTTCCCCACGGATGGGTCACGACATAGGTACCGGCCTGAGGAACATCAATCACGAATCGAAGGCGGGTAAAGGCGAACTGATTGCCATTTTGAAAGTCGGGCAGAAAAGCCGCCTCGACGGCAGCGACCATTCTCGCCCTGCCGGTATTCGCCAGGGCTCCGCCTGCCGGGATCGAAATAAGCGCATCCGACGAGGCCCAGAACCCCTCGTCACCGAAACCGATCTGGGCCGAGAGATCATACTGGGCCTGAGTCATGCCTGGGTTTGCCTGGGGCGTGAAAGGCGGCACCGAAATACAGTTCACTTGATCGGTTCCGGGACAGATCTCCAGCGCCAGTCCTTCGGAATCCTGCACCCACAATGGGAAGGTGGTTTGTGGATTGTGTGGACCAATGGTCATCGGCCTGGCGCCATCGTCGGGACAGGCTCCGTAACCCATCTGAACCACACCGACCATCAGTGCCGTCCCAAGCAGTTTCGTCTTCATATTCTTATACATATTGATGTCCTCCCTCGCCCGAACGATCGAAGTCCGGGCGGGTGTTTCATGTTTCCCGCCCGTGGGCGGCCTAGGTTGTCGAGTGACTCTCAAATTGCGTTAGGGGGTGCCGCAACACGATGGCCCCGGCGGCTTGCCAAACAAGGATGCGAAGAGATTGAAATCACTCAGATTGATGATTCCATCCCCATCGATGTCAGCGTCGGCGGTCAGTGGGGCGGATGCCGTGGTCGACTGACCGAAAACACTCGCAAACAGATTGAAGTCACTGAGGTTGACAATACCATCACCATCAAAATCGGCATCACACCGGTTGCCATAGCCATCGCCATTGGTATCCCGCTGATCGGCGTTGGCCAAGGCGCTGCAGTTGTCACAGACATCCCCGATCCCATCGCCATCACTGTCGAGCTGATCCGGGTTGGCCGTCATGGGGCAATTATCCGCACTGTCCGCGATTCCATCCCGATCGGCATCCGGATCCAGCGCAGCGGACAGGGGGTTCAGCCCCAGGAAGGTTCCCAAAGAAGGCAACCCTTCCAATATCCGGCCACCCGCCCCAACCGCGGGAATATGCTCGTACTCGCTGGTCATGGCCAGCAACTGCGGCCTCGTCCCCGGCGACACCGGTGAATTCGCGTTCTTGGCCAGGAACAGATCGGGATGGTCGAAGGGGGCGCTCTCAAATTTGACCCGCAGATCGGTGAGCGTCAGCATGAACTGCACCAACTCGCTCTTGCGCTGATCACTGCCTCTGAGCAAGCCGATGGGCAGGACCGCCGAATCGAAATCCATGTCGTTGGTGATCGGGAAATCACCCCCACGGGTATAGAAATCCACCACCTGCCGCAAGGTCGACAGACCACCGTTGTGCATATAGGGACCGGTCAATTCGACGTTGCGCAGCGCAGGCGTCTTGAAGGCCCCGAAATTGCCCACCCGATTGGGATACGGCGTGGTGTCGGTAGGCAGAAAACCCACTGGAAACGGCGGCACCCAGCCCGCCATATAGCCTGGCAAAGGCGGTGAGACGGCACCTATGTCTCTCAGACCGAGCAACCCGAAAGACAGCGGTAGCTCTTGCACTCCCGCCCCGATACCTGAGATCCCTCCACGCCCGATGTCTTCGTTGGTGGCAAGGAATTCAGGGGCCATTGGATCGGTCGCGCCACCGGGACGCACACCGGTATTGTGGAAACCATTGTCGTAGAACACCGAACCGGTATTGATGGTCATGAATTCAATGGCGTTCAATGGATTCTGATCGAGCGGCTGCGGGATTTTGAACACCGGATCGGCCCCCTGGATATTGAAGACCTCATGGTCGGTCATGACCCCGCCGCCATGGCAGTTCAGGCAGCCACCCAGACCAATGAAAGTGTTCATGCCCCGCTGCTCGGCGAGTGTCAGTGCCCCGTTGCCTTCCATGAAACGATCGAACTTGGAGTCGTCCGCCACCAGAGTGGACTCATACAGCTGCACCGCCAGCCCGAAGAAGAAGGCGAAATTGGCCTCCATCTGGGTATACTCGTCCGTGTTCTGGGGCGTACCGGTCAGGAAGGAGGGATTGCCAGTGGCGTCGAAGACCACCTTCTGAGCGGTGTTGTTCCAGAACTCGGGCCAGAAGGCCTGCTGGATCATCGCCGCATAGGTCGTGTTGAGCCCTTCACCGGTGACGTTATCGGCCAGAAACCCCAACTCGCTGTCCGTCGGATGGACGTGCTGTTGGCCAAGCGGTTTGAGACTCAGCATTTTCTTGCCGATCTTGGGCCAGGTACGGCCGCGCCAGGACATTTCGAAATCGCTCAGAGGCGGCGCCATCGACTGGGAGGCCAGCGACGACTGGCGGATGCGTAACGGAACCGCCTGCAAAGATCCTGAAGCATTGCTCAAAAGATGAGGCCTGGGATCCGCCGGGCCGAATGGATTGTTGCCATTGAAGATATTGTTGGCCCGGCCATCCCAGAAATTGGAGAAATTGAAAACAGCGTTGATCACCGAGGGAGCCTGGCGACCGGTTACACGGCGAATATTGGTTCCCCCGACGTTGAAGACGGGATCGGGAATCGGAGTGCCCAGATCGACAGGACTGCCGGGGACGATGTCGATGAACTGCATCAGACTCACTCCCTGGGAGCCCACCACATCATTGATATCGCTCACCACGTTGGCCGCGTTACTGAGAGGCTCGCCAATCACATCCTGGTCGATCAGTCTGTGAAACGGGAAATGCGTGGAGTTCAGGGTCTGATTGGGCCCCAAGGCCCCCGGAGCCATTCCTGGGAGTCCCAGCTGGTTATTGGCGAACGCCTGATCGCCGGGATTGAGCGTATTGGTGGTACGATTGTCCGCGCCCGCATGAGAATGACAGGAGGCACACGCCTGAATCCCGTCACTGCCCACCTGCATGTCCCAGAACAGCGCCTTGCCCAGGCGAATGGCAGCGCCCTTGTCCTGAACATAGTTGGCCAGATCGAGCGGCTCCGGGATCGGCACTGTCTTCAACGACACCAGCGCCGCCCCGGAGCAGGTGGCGGCATACATGGCCAATCCTGCCAGCACTGCTCTCCCGCACCCAACTGTGGTGGATCGACTTGCAATCCTTTGGATTACCTCTATGTTAAACATAATCATTATTACCATGGTTCTGTTTACCTGCTGGATCCACCAGAGGCTCAGTTAATTTGGGGGGTGAGGGGGAAGGGGTGGATCCCCTATCTTTCCGCAGTTTCGCCCTAGCTTTAGGGCAAGGGCCCTTGGGAAGGATAGGGAAACCTCATCAGGCCATCAGAGACTTACGCCGACGGCTCATTCCCAACATCCCAACCAAGCCGCCACCCATCAGCCAGGCGGCTGCCGGCAACGGGACGGTACCGACACCGCCGTTGGAAGAAAGCGTTGCTCCGGTGTAGGTAACAGGATAAGTAGTGGTCAGATCGGGTTGTTTCCATGTATCGCCAAAAGCATCGATCCCCAAACTCAAGTTGGTACCAGTTGTGAAATTTTGACTGACCTTGAAGGCCAGTCCTGTCATAAGGGTGAAGCTACCACCAGTTGTGTCACCTATTTGATTACAGCCCCCCCCCAAGGAACAACCACTGAAGTTCATCTGTACAAATCCAGAACCTGTAGTAATCCCAATAAGGGGTGGGATCGATTGATCCATTCCGTCATTAACCATGTCACTGGACCAGTTAGGAAACACTGTACTTGTATCGAGACTCAATAGAGTTGGATCCCAGGTCAACTTGAACCCTCCTGAGATCACACCCTGATTGAAACCTGTCGCTTCAATCGCGATGCCTCTAGGAGTGCCGTCCGGGAGAGTGATGCCACCCATGAGAATGTCACCCGGGCTCACATTGGTGAATGAAGGAGGGTTGACGAAAACCTCAGCTGCCTGAGCCCCTCCCATGAACATCGCAGCCATGCCCAAGACACCTGTCATAATTTTCTTTTTCATTGCTTTAACCTTTCTAAAGTTAATCTTGATTTCATCGAATCAACCAAAATCAAATGGTCATACCGATTGTTTTGGTTACCAACCATCAGGCATATTCCATACCATGACTGTTAGCAATATGTTTTTCAATGGGTTTTTCTGTGTAATCAGTTTGGTATTTTTGCTTGACCTCCTTAGTGTAAAGATTATTGACATTAATCCGTTTTCCTAGCCCAAATTTAACACCCAATTGCCCAAATCCGGCCGATTATTACTCTATCCT
>CAYUPV010000137.1:0-7800 GCA_964445885.1 uncultured Methylococcales bacterium | reverse complement strand
ATCTCGCCCAGCAGCGGCTCCCCCACTGTCCGCAAATCGATCAGATCCACCGGTCGTCCGGTCAATTGGGCCAGTTGATCGATCAGCTGCATTTTCTCCTCCACCGTCAGTTCCCGTGCGGCTTCCATGGCGAGATCGATGTCGCTGGCAAAACGTCCTTCGCCACTGGCAAGCGACCCGAAGAGGATCGCGGTCCTGATTTCCGGATGTCTGGACAGGAAGCTGAGGAGGACCTCTTTTAATTTCTGGGAGTCCGATGAATCAGTTAATATTCCCATGGTGGTCTCCATCAACTCATTGGCATCATCACTGATTCATGGTTCTATTTCAAGGGAGAATCCCCGAGATTTCCGGCTTTTTCATTTCCTGTCTCTTTTACCCTTCCACCTTCCTAACCGATGCATTGGTTTCCGATATTGGGATTTGTCCTTGTTGCCGCTAAGTGTCTCGACAAGGCTTTTCGCCGGAGTGCGCGCAGAACCTGGTCGTGGGGACGCGGTGGGGGTGCGGCGCCGCTATCAAGAATGGCCTATGGAGTGTGGGGCATCACCTTCCTCTGCAGTGCCTGGGTACTTAATCAGGCACTGCAGCCCAGCCCTGTGGCGGTGCTGGTCATGGTCGGCTGCCTGATTGCGATCGTGGTCGTAGGGATTGCGGATACGCGGGCCCAGCGCGGTCCGCGTTTGCCGGGGCGTTAGAACGTGGCGGAGCACGACGAGTCCCGAAACATGGGCTCACTTGTACGCTGGACGCGGATCGCCGTATGGCCGCTACAGTTGCTCTGGTATAACCTTTATCTGTGGTTTGTGGTGCCTCTTCGCCACGCCCTGAGCCCAGGTCTACTCTTCGAGATCTCGAAAGGAGATGTGTTCGTTGTACGCAGCCCCCTGGCCACCACGGTGCTGACTCACTGGAAAGCCCCTACACGGGTGGGCACCGGTGCACAGTTTCGACTGGGATGGAGCTGGTGGCCTTGACGAACGCACCGGTCGGCGTCAAGACGGCTTGCTTTGTCCCCCTTTCGCAGACTGATTTTGCCTGTGCACTGATCCCTGCCGAGGACAGAGAGAACCCGGGCTTCGACGGTGTCTCTCTGGTGCTCTCTGCCAAAGAGGTTATGAAACACCTCTCCCAGTGCCCTACTCCTTAAGGCACCGCCTTATCAGACTCCCTCCTTCCCGATTCGTATGCCACTGCCTGTAAAGCAGAATGTGACTCTCACTTCATTTTCTTCAACAGGCGAAAACGCACGACCTTTTCCTGAATTTCCTCGCCTATCATTCTGTAAGTCGGATCGATATCGATTTCCTCGGGATAGCCGAGAAAAGAATTGCGCCTGACCATGAAGGCATCCGCCCCCCTTCGCCACAGATGGTCCAGCCACTCGTTCATTTCGTCGAGGCTGCGAAACTTCCTCAGCTCGACCTCTTCGGTAATCACCTCCCTGCTCTCCAGGTCTTCCACCCGGGCCACCCGGCCGGACAGGACAAAGACCCGGACAGCACGATGGGGGCAATCGCATTCGCGCGTCAGGTCATAGACATAGTTTGCCGGGCGGTTCTGGTCCCAGGTCTGACGAGCGTTGGTTCCCAATTGAATTTTTTGCCACTCGACATCGGTTTCGATATATCCGGCGGGTTGGGCCACGGCCATGGCTGTGAAAAGGAGCAAGGCGATGAAGACAATGCGCCGACCACCCGAACACCGGCATAATGTGCTTGCTTGATTGGACATGTGGCCCTCCAATTAGAGTCAATTCGATCGACAGGGCAATGGCGCCTACCCCTCGGCCTTGAGATAACGCTCGAAATCCTTCCGGAAATATTTCAACGCACTCTGTAGTGGCGCCATGGCGCCGGGGGCAAGGGCGCAGAAGGTGTTGCCGGGGGCCATCCATTCGATCATCTCCTCCAGCAGTTTCAGATCCTCAGGCCGGCCCTTGCCGGCGATCAGATCCCGCAGCACGGACTCGGTATAGGGCAGGCCATCGCGGCAGGGGGTGCACCAGCCGCAGGACTCGCGGGCGAAGAAGGTTTCCAGGTTGAGCACCATCTTCACCGGGCAGGTGTGCTGGTCGAGGACGATCAGGCAGCCGGTGCCGAGGCGACTGCCGGCCTGCATCACCGAATCGAAGTCCAGGGGAACGTCCAGGTGCTCCGGCAGCAGGAAATCGGTGGAGGCACCGCCCGGCTGGAAGGCGCGAAGCTCGTGGCCGGGGCGCATGCCGCCAGCCTGGACCTCGAGAACCTCGCGCGCCGTGGTGCCCAGCTGCAACTCCCACAGCCCCGGCTTGTTGACCGGTCCGCTGATACCGTAGAGCTTGGTACCTCCATCCTCACAGCGCGACAGGGACAGATACCACTCCGGCCCCAGACGCATGATGTGGGGCAGGTTGCATATCGTTTCCAGGTTGTTGACCACGGTGGGCTGGCCGAACAGCCCGGCGGTCTGGGGAAAGGGCGGTTTGGCCCGGGGGGTGGGCCGCTTGCCTTCCAGGGCATTGAGAAGCGCGGTCTCCTCACCGCAGATGTAACGGCCACCGCTGACGTGGAGGTGGATGTTCAGGGCATAGTCGCGCCCCATCATCCGGCTCCCCAGGATGCCCTGCTGGTAAGCTTCGTCCAGGGCCTGTTGCAGACACTGGGCGGCACGATGGTATTCCCCCCGGATGAAGATGAAAGCGGTGTGGGCCCGAATAGCATAGGCACCGATCGCTGTACCCTCGATCACCTGGTGGGGGTCGCGTTCCATCAGCTCCCGGTCCTTGAAGGTACCCGGTTCCATCTCATCGGCGTTGACGATGAAGTATTTGTCGCCGCGGGTCTTGGGGACGAAGGACCATTTCAGCCCGGTGGGGAAACCGGCTCCACCGCGGCCCCGAAGTCTTGCATCCTGGACCCGCTTCTGCACGTTGTCTCTATGCATGGACAGGGCCATCACCAGGCCATCGTAGCCATTCGCGGCATGATATTCCCGCAGCGACACCGGACGTCCGTCCTCACGGAAACGGCCGGTCAGGGGTTTAGTCTCCATCGGAGTCCTCCAACAGAGAATCCGGATCGGAAGGGTCGAGATTGGTGTACAGACGCTCCCCCACCATGGCAGCCGGCGCCTGGTGACAGGCTCCCAGGCAGGGATGGGGCAACAGAGTATAGCCACCGTCGGGCTCGGTTTCACCGTCTTCGATTCCCAGCCGCCGGCGCAGTGAAGCGGCCAGCTCCTCGGAACCCATCAGCCAGCAACTGACGCTGTCGCAGTAGCGGATGACTTTTTTGCCCACGGGTTTGCGGTGCAGCAGAGGATAGAAGGTTGCAAGGCTGTCGAGATAGGCCGGCGACAGATCCAGCACCTCGGCCACCGCCTCCAGCCTGTCGTCGTCGATCCAGCCGTGGTGCTTCTGGACGATATAGAGGGCGTCGACCGCCGCCGCCTCAGGCCATAGATAGGTGTCCAGGGCATTGCGGATGGCGGTGATCTCGTCGGGGGTAAGCAGGGTCGTGTTCATCGGTCCACGTCCGCCATGACATAGTCGATACTGGCCAGGATGGCCACCAGATCCGCGATCATCATACCGCGGGCCAGCTTGGGGATCATCTGCAGATGGGCGAATGAGGGGGTGCGGATCCGGGTGCGGTAAGACATCGTATCGCCGTCGGAGACCAGGTAATAGCCGTTCCACCCTTTGGTGGCCTCCACCAGCGCGAAGGTCTCGCCCACAGGCATCACCGGCCCCCAGCTGACGCTCAAAAAATGCTGGATCAGGGTCTCGATGTCGTGCAGGGTCCGGTCCTTGGGGGGCGGCACCGCCAGGGGATGATCGGCCTTGTAGGGGCCTTCGGGCATGTGGTCGATGCACTGACGCAGGATACGCAGGCTCTGGCGGATCTCTTCCGCCCTGACCCAGCAACGGTCGTAGCAGTCGCCGCGCTGGCCGATGGGAATGTCGAATTCGAACTGGTCGTAGCCGCTGTAAGGCTTCACTTTACGCAGATCCCAGGCCAGGCCTGTGGCCCGCAGTCCTGGCCCGGTCACGCCCCAGTCGATCGCTTCTTCAGTAGTATAAGCGCCGATACTCCGGGTGCGGCGCTTGAGGATGGCGTTGTCGAGCACCAGTTTGTCGTATTCGTCCAGACGTTTGGGCATCCAGTCGAGCAGCTCGGTCAGCAGCTTCTGCCAGCCCTTCGGCAGGTCCCAGGCCACCCCGCCGATGCGGAAGTAGCTGGCGTGCATACGCGCTCCGGAGATCGCCTGGGTGATGTCGAACACTTTCTCGCGGTCGACGAACATGTAGAAGATCGGCGACAACTGCCCCAGGTCCTGGGCGAAGGTGCCGTAGAACAGCAGGTGGCTGGCGATGCGGTAGAGTTCCGACAGCATCACCCGGATCACCTGGGCCCGGGGCGGCACCGCGATGCCGGCCAGCCGTTCCAGCGCCATCACATAGGGCAGGTTATTGAGGGCCCCGCCCAGATAGTCGATACGGTCGGTGTAGGGGATATAGCTGTGCCAACTCTGGCGTTCGCCCATCTTCTCCGCGCCGCGGTGGTGGTAGCCAATGTCGGGCACCGCATCGACGATCATCTCGCTGTCCAGCTGCAGGGCTACGCGGAACACTCCGTGGGTGCTGGGATGGTTGGGGCCGACGTTGAGGAACAGGTAGTCGAAGTCCTCCTTCGGGGGCTGCTGGAATCCCCATTCGGCAGGGTCGAAACGCAGCGCCTGCTGTTCGCTCCACTGTTCCTGCTCGGACAGGTGAAAGGGTCCCATCTCGGTGGCGCGGGCGGGATGGTCCTTGCGTAATGGATGGCCTTTCCAGGTCGGCGGCAGCAGGATGCGACGCAGATTGGGATGACCCTGAAAACGGATGCCGAACAGATCCCACACTTCGCGTTCGTACCAGTCGGCGGCAGGCCACACCTCCGTCACCGAGGGCAGTTCGGGATCGTCCTCGGTCAACGGCACCTTGAGCCGCAGGAAATCGTTGCGGTCGAAGGAATAGAGCAGATAGACCACAGTGAACGCGGCTTCTGGCAAGCCCTCCCGGTGGTGGCGCCAGCGCTCGTCCAGCGCAGTCAGATCGAACAGCATCCGGTAGGAGGCGGGAATCTGCCGTTTGAGGTAGGCAAGCACCCTGGGGAGCTTCTCTCGCGGTAACCACAGCGTGACGATACCGTCGGCGCAGGACTGGGGAACGAAGCCCTCGGAGCCGAAGCGTGTCTCCAGTTCGGTGACGGGATCGGCGTTCATTCGAGGCTGTCAGGATCGGGCAGGTGCTTTACCTGACGGCGCTGGGGTGTTTCGGCATCGCGCCGGGACACCGGCGGAGCCTTTTCCACCCCTTGAGGTCCGACCACCCAACTCAGGGGACGTTTTTCCCTGCCGACCGCCTCCTGCAGCAGGGTCAGACCCTGTAGCAGGGCATCGGGCCGGGGCGGACAACCGGGGACATAGACATCCACCGGCAGGAAGCTGTCGACCCCCTGCACCACACTGTAGATGTCGTACATGCCACCGGAGTTGGCGCACGAACCCATGGAGATCACCCATTTCGGCTCCAGCAACTGATCATAGAGATGCTTGAGGACCGGCGCCATTTTGCGAAAAACCGTTCCCGAGATGACGATCAGATCGGCCTGGCGGGGGCTGCCGCGGATCACCTCGGCACCGAAGCGGGCAATATCGAAGCGCGGGGTGAAGACGGTGGCCATCTCCACATAACAACAAGACAGGCCGAAATTGAACGGCCACAAGGAGTTCTTGCGGCTCCAGGCAACCAGTTCCTCCAGTTTCGCCAACACCAGACTTGGACGCACCATCGCCTCCTGGGCATCGGCCTGGCCCGGTTGGGGAGAGGGATCTTCGGACGCAACAGTGATCGACCAGCGCATCAGCCTTTCTCCACAGTCTTCTGGCGTGACGTGCGCCAGTCCAGGGCGCCGCGGCGCCACAGATATACCAGGGCCGCCAGCAGAATCAGAATGAACACGGTCATCGCCACAAATCCCCCGGGACCGCTTTCCTTCAGCGCCACCGCCCAAGCGAACACGAACACAGCCTCCAGATCGAACACCACGAAAAACACCGCCATACGATAGAAGGGCACATACATCCGCACCGGGGTGGTTCCCAGCGGAAGAATGCCGGATTCAAATGGGACTCCGGTCGCTCTGGTACGGTGCCTGCTCCCCAGCAGCCAGGGCAGGAACAACATGACGGCAACCACCGCGACGGAGAGACCGAAGAAGATCAACAGGGATCCAATGGCAGGTTCCAGTATCGCGGCAGGCATGAGCATCTCCAGTAGGATCGGGTATCAATCACCTCTATCCATCACATTACCAAATTCAGCACAGAACCTCCAAATAACCCTATCGAAGGCTGGAAGGAACCTCGACAGACTGATCTGGATCCTGGACACTGTAAGTAAATTCGCGTAACCACCCACTAATTTGCACCGGGTTTCACATTCCCTCGAACGGAGGTTTCATGACAAACCGATCCCGCATCCTGGTCCTTCTGATCCTGCTCGGCCTGATTGCGGCCTTTTTCCTGCTCGATCTCCAGAGGTTTCTGACCCTGGAGACCCTCAAGGCGCAGCAGGCCGCCATCGAGTCCTGGAAAAGCACCCATCCGTTTCGGGCCACAGCGCTTTATTTTTTCCTTTATGTGGCGGTCACAGCCCTTTCTCTGCCAGGGGCAGCCGTCCTGACCCTCGCTGGCGGGGCGGTGTTCGGCCTGATCTGGGGAACAGTGATTGTCTCTTTCGCCTCCAGCATCGGCGCCACCCTGGCCTTCGTGGCGGCACGCTTCGTACTGCGCGACTTGGTGAGACAGCGTTTCGGCGAGCGGCTGAAGGCCATCGACGCCGGCATCGCCCGCGACGGCCCCTTCTATCTGTTCACCCTGCGCCTGGTGCCGGTGTTCCCGTTCTTCGTCATCAATCTGGTGCTGGGGCTGACGGCGATGCCAGTGCGCACCTTCTACTGGGTCAGCCAACTGGGAATGCTGCCCGGAACCATCGTCTACGTCAACGCCGGCACCCAGCTTGCCAGGATCCAGTCACCAGGAGACATTTTTTCTCCCGCCCTGCTGGGTTCCTTCGCCCTGCTGGGACTGTTCCCGCTGATCGCCAAGAAAATCGTCGAGACCTTCCAGGCTCGCAGAGTCTATGCCCGGTGGCCCAAGCCCAGGCGCTTCGACCGCAACCTAGTGGTCATCGGCGCCGGATCGGCCGGACTCTCCAGTGCCTATCTGGCCGCCGCCCTGAAGGCCAAGGTGACCCTGGTGGAAAAACATCGTATGGGCGGAGATTGCCTCAACACCGGCTGCATGCCCTCCAAGGCCCTCATCCGCACCACCCGCCTGTTGGCCCAGATGCACCGTGCTGCGGAACTGGGAATCCGCAAGGCGGAGGCGGAATTCGACTTCGCCGAGGTAATGGAAAGGGTCCAGCGGGTGATCCAGGCAGTCGAACCCCACGACTCGGCGGAACGCTACACCCAACTCGGAGTCGAGGTCATCCAGGGAGAGGCGCGGATCGTCTCACCGTGGGAAGTGAGGGTGAAAACCGACCTGGGCGAGACCTCCCTCACCACCCGCGCCATCATCATCGCCAGCGGCGCCCGCCCCTTCGTGCCGCCGATCCCGGGGCTCGACGAGACCGGCTATCTCACCTCCGATACTCTCTGGGAGCTGCGCGAGCTGCCGCAGCGTTTACTGGTGCTCGGGGGCGGACCCATCGGCTGTGAGCTTGCCCAGTGTTTCGCCCGCCTCGGCAGCCAGGTGACCCAGAGATCGGAA
>CAYUPV010000136.1:0-7800 GCA_964445885.1 uncultured Methylococcales bacterium | reverse complement strand
TTCCGATCTTTCGTCGCCACAATTATTTGCTCTGACCCTACATTTTTACAACGACTGAGTCGCAAAATCACCGTGCTTCAGCACTTGACATTCGACACCATTTGCAATTGACAAAAAAAAAGGCGGGGATGATTCCCGCCGCCTCAGTTCATTTTTATCCCCTGTTTGAATTTCAGGGTCGATTCGATGATGGAAATTTGCCAAGACCTTCCAGTTCTGCAAAGGGGAAAGGCATTTGCTCGGTATTGAAAGTCAGAAACAATAATACTTGATACAGATATACGGACAACGTTGCCCCCAACTGGCGAGCATGAGGATTATCATGCCCGGTCAGCAATTTACTCGCAACCTGGAACAAAACCACCGCCCACAATATCAAGCGAACGACTCCAAGAATAAACGCAAAGACCAACATAAAGAAAATGCGCTGCCAGGTTCCTTTGGCTTTGAGATGGCGCTGCATGTCTGAATCCAAAGGAGATGTCTGCATCGTCAGATACTCAAAAGATCGCGCAAATCGATTAATGCCGCATTGGCATGCGCGATGTAAGTGGCCAAGGTCAGTGAATAATTGGCAAACACACCGAAGCCACTGCCGTTCAGTACAACAGGGCTGAGGATGGATGACTGGGTCGCTTCCAGCTCGCGGATGATCTGATGAACAGGGGTTTCCGCCGCCTTCATTTTCAGGATATCGTGAAAATCCTCTTCAATCGCTTTCATTATATGAAGCAGAGCCCAACAATAGCCTCTGGCTTCATAAAAATTATCATCCACTTCCAACCAGGGCGTCCGTTCCATGGGCGTAAATGCCGTGGAAGGTTTGCCCCGAATGATGGGGGCCTTCTCTTCGTGGACCGAGCTACTTGCACTGAGACGCTGAGTATAGCTGCCAAGGCGCTTTTCCAGAATCATCACATACTGAGTCAGATTGTCAGCACGCGGATAGAACGGTGCGCCCCCCTCCTTCATACGCGCCAGATAACGGCGGAAGGCATTGATGCCCTTCTGGTACTGGCTTTCGGTTGTGGGCAGGATCCAAGAGTCGGTTTCGAAATAATAATAGGGTTCGCCGATGCCCAGGTCCTTATCCTCGGTAGACTGCGACTGGGCTCGGGAAAGATGATTTCGAACCGCAGTGGCCAAATCACGTGAAGCAACGACCACTCCAAACTCCCAGTTGGGCATATTATCGAGAAAGATACTGGGCGGAGTCACATCATTGGTCAGATAACCACCGGGCTTGGTCAACAGATAATCCATGTTGTGGATCAGCACCGCAACGGTATGCGTCCCCACAGGGAGTTGTTCAGGCTCTGTCAACCCCGTCTCTTGCAACGCCACCTGGGTAACATCGTAGGTCGTGGGACTGAAGCACTCCAGGGACCAGTACCATCCCAATGCCGACAGTGCCAAGACAATGGCGCCAGCGATCCCTAATAGCATCCATTTCAAGCGATTCTGGCGTACTTCTTCCGCGGTCGATTCTTCTTCCTCCAGAAGAATCTCGGATTCTGTAGATGCATTTGGCGAGACCATTACTGGAACCTCTTGATTGAAATATAGAATAGCATATCAAATTTCATGGTTTCATTTGCGTCGTTTCGCGCGTGGATGAGCCTCATCATACACCCGGCTCAGATGCTGGAAATCCAGATGGGTGTATATCTGGGTGGTTGCGATATCGGCGTGCCCGAGAAGCTCCTGTACCGCTCTTAAATCACCGCTGGCTTCCAGCAAATGACTGGCAAAAGAATGCCTCAACAAATGGGGATGCAAAGATTGCTCAAACCCCAACCGCCTGCCCCATTGGGCAAGTCGTTGCTGGACCCCCCGGGGAGTAATGCGTTTACCGTAACGATTGACGAACAAACCCTTTTCGCCGTTGTCAGCCAACTCGTGACGTACGACGATCCACTCCCGCAGAGCGGAACGGGCACATCGCCCCACCGGCAGCAAGCGGCCTTTTCCTCCTTTGCCTGCATGGACCTTCACCAGCCCCTCTCCCAAATCGAGGTCATGAAGATCCAATGCCACCAATTCACTCAGCCTCAACCCGGATGAATACAGCAACTCCCACATGGCGCAATCGCGGACCTCCAGAACCGATCCTTTCTTGGCCTCGACCAGCGCGGTAACAGCTTCAGTGGCCAGAGTACCGGGCAAGCTCCTGGACGACTTGGGCGGCCGCACTCTGCGGACTGGATTGTCTTCGATGCAGCCTTGTTTATAAAGATAACGGAACAATCCACGCAGCGCTGATAATTCACGCTGCAGGCTGCGCGCGGATAACCCGTGCTCCCGACGCTCACTGATATATTGACGGAGAGAGGGCTCGGGCAGTTCCTCCCAACATTTGATTCCATGCTGTTTACAAAACTCAAGCAGCCTTTTGAGGTCGCGCTGATAAGCCAGGAGAGTATGGGGGGAGACCCGGCGTTCATATTCGAGTATCGCCAGATAATCCTGGATATGCCGCTCCAGGATGGCTGTCACCGCTAGTTTTCCGAGGCCAGCAGGGCTTCCGTCCTTGCCCCGATGATTTCACCCAGCCTTGCAAGATAGACCTTGCCCAACCCAGGCCAAAAGCGTCGTTGGTCCCGGCTGCCAATGGATAGGATACCTTTCATTCGTGGCTGGAACAGTGGCACCAGGGCGCAGGAACGAATAGATGTTTCGTTTTGGAAAAGACAGGCCAGCTGCTGGGCATTGGGCGCTCCGATATATGGCTCGCGGGCATCGAAGATATCCTGCAACATTGCAAAATGCCGTGATGCCAGAAACAGATCGGAACGAGCGGTTTCCTTGGCTGGATGAAACAGCCGCAGCGCAACCCTTTCCAGCTGGAAACGTTCACGGAGACACTCTTCCACGGCAGTCACCATATCCGCCAGTTTATGAGCCTGAAGCAAAGCAAGTGTGAGTTCGTGCATATTTCGCAACAGGGCATCATTGGCACGGGCGATCCGCACCAGGGTGTCGATCTGATCACAAAGAGTTTGATTGGTTTGCCGCAACAGTGCCACCTGATGTTCAATCAAGGATACTGCCGTACCGCAATCATGGGGAATCTTGAGATGTTCCAGCAGCCAAGCCTGACTGGCGAAGAAATCTGGATTTTCCAGCAAATAGGTCGCAACCTGGCCAGCCGACAAGGAATCTGCAGGCAGTCTTTCACAACACTCTTGGTTCATAGCTCGATTTCCCCTTCAAAAACAAATTCTGCGCCCCCCGTCATAATGACTGGCAGGCCTCGTCCAGCCCATTCAATTTTCAACTCACCACCCGGAAGGTCGACAGTCACAGGTGACCGAAGCCGCCCCTGTTCGATACCCACCACCGCTGCTGCACAGGCTCCGCTACCGCACGCCAGTGTCTCTCCAGATCCTCGTTCATACACTCTCAGCCTGATTTGTCGAGACGACACGATTTGCTCAAAACCGACATTGACCCTTTCAGGAAACAACGGATGACACTGAAAGAGCAAACCGATCTTCTCCACTGGGGCTTTTGCAACCTCAGGGACAATGATCACGGCATGGGGATTACCCAAGGAGACCGCCCCAAAAGTCCAGCTTTGGCCCTCCAACGAGACTTGGTACTCGGGCATTTCCTCGTGTACCGCCAACGGAATCTCGGCGGGGATGAAGCGTGGCACCCCCATATCCACCCGCACTTGTTGATCCGAGGTGATCTCCAGGATCAACGGACCTGACCTGGTGACAACCCGAATGACATCGCTGTCGATCAAGCCCTTGGCACGTACGTACCTGGCAAAACAGCGGGCTCCGTTACCACATTGAGCCACCTCGGATCCATCGGCATTGAAGATACGGTAGCCAAAGTCCACCGTATCGTCCGGCGAAGGCTCGACCAACAGCACCTGGTCACAGCCAATTCCAAAATGACGATCGGCCAGGCGGCGGATTTGTTCCCGGTTCAAAGACACGGACTGAGAGACCCCATCGATCACCACGAAATCATTCCCCAACCCATGCATCTTGGTAAACTTCAACTTCACGGCAACACCTGCTCTGCTCGCCACAGATCCTCCAGAGTCTCCCGCGCCCTGACCAGATATGCCCGTCCCCCGTCCACCATGATTTCAGGTGGCCGTACTCTTGAATTATAGTTGGAACTCATGGTAAAGCCGTAGGCACCCGCCGAACGAACCACCAGCAGATCCCCCTCCCTGATCGCCAACCGGCGATCACGTCCAAGAAAATCACCGGTCTCACAGACCGGACCGACCACGTCATACAGGTCGGCCGGCATTTCGTCGCGGGGACAGGCCGGTATAATCTCCTGCCAGGCATTGTAGAGGGAAGGACGCATGAGGTCGTTCATGGCCGCATCGACAATGGCAAACCCCTTTGCCGGCGTCTGTTTCAGATACTCCACCCGAGTCACCAATATACCCGCATTTCCAGCAATGGCTCTGCCCGGTTCCAGCAGTACTTCCAGCGTGCTGTCAGTCACATGGACAAGCATTGCATCCACATATTCGGCGGGTTGCGGCAGGTTTTCATCGTGGTAGCGGATGCCGAGCCCGCCCCCCAGATCCAGATGTCGCAAAGAAATACCTTCCGCCTCCAGCCTTGCCCTCAACTTCAATACTCGATCCAGTGCTGCGAGAAAGGGGGATATTTCGGTCAGCTGGGAGCCGATATGGCAATCAATACCCACCACCTTCAGATGAGACAGATCGGCTGCGCGCCGATATTCATCCAGGGCCGAGGCGACACTGATGCCAAACTTGTTCTCTCTCAGGCCGGTCGCAATATAAGGGTGAGTCTTGGCATCCACGTCTGGGTTCACTCTGAGTGAGACCGGGGCAATCTTTCCCGCTTCCCCGGCAATCCGATTGAGGCGGTCCAGTTCCGCAGGCACCTCCACATTAAAACAGCGGATACCCACTTCCAAGGCCCGGCGCATTTCATCTTTACGTTTACCCACGCCGGAGAACACCACCTTGGTCGGATCACCACCGGCCTTGAGCACCCGTTCCAGTTCTCCAATGGAGACGATATCGAAACCGGAACCCAGACGGGCCAGAATGTTCAGCACTGCCAGATTGGAGTTGGCCTTGACCGCATAGCAGATCAAATGAGGATGGCTGCCAAATGCCTGATCGAAGGCCCGCCAGTGACGTTCAAGGGTGGCGCGGCAATAGACGTATACAGGGGTACCAAACCGTTCGGCGATCTCGCTGACCGGCACCGATTCAGCGTAGAGCTGGCCATCACGGTAGTTAAAATGATCCATTCAGTTTTTTTCCTCTTCCTGTTCTGGAGGGGGCAGATACAGCGGCCCAGTCTGACCACACCCGCTCAATGACAATCCCAGCAACAGTATCATTGCCAGCAACACCGTCACCCGGTATTTTGAACAGGAACTCTCATTCATCTCTACTCTCCATAAATCTGTTGCGGCAGCCAGGTGGCCAACACAGGCCACAATGCCAACAGCCCCAGCATCAGAACCTGAATGGCGATGTACGGCATCACCCCAAGATAAATCTGACCGGTTTTGACTTCAGGTGGCGCCACCCCCCTCAAATAAAAAAGCGCGAATCCGAATGGCGGCGTCAGAAACGAGGTCTGCAGATTCAGGGCAATCATGACACCGAGCCACACCGGATCCAGCCCCATGGCCAACAATACCGGCGCCACCAGGGGAACGACGACGAAGGTGATTTCGATGAAATCGAGCACGAACCCCAGAGCGAACATCACCCCCATCACCACCATCATGGCCCCGAATGCACCTCCGGGCAGGTCCGACAACCATTCCACCACCATCTCATCACCATAAAACCCCCTGAATACCAGGGAAAATAGTGCGGCACCAATGAGGATGAGAAAAACCATACTACTGACCCGGGTCGTCGTCTGCATCACTTCCCGCAGCTTGGTCAGGTTCAATTGACGACGGGTGGCGGCCAACACCAACGCCCCCACGGCCCCCACAGCCGCAGCCTCGGTGGGGGTGGCCGCCCCACCCAGGATCGAACCCAGCACCAGCACAATCAAAATCAACGGTGGCAACAAACCCCGCAGAACCCGTCCCAGCAAATGGCCATCCCGCCCCTCCCCCTCGAAATGCGGCATCCAGGCGGGTTTGAACCAAGCAAGAACGAGGATGAAGATCAGATACAGCAGCACCAGCACCAACCCAGGGACCAGCGCACCGGCGAAAAGATCCCCGACCGAGACGGTCTTGGGAGCGAACGACCCCATCTCCAACTGGGCCTGTTGGTAGGCAGCCGAAATCACGTCCCCCAGTATCACCAGCACAATGGAGGGGGGAATGATCTGGCCCAGGGTGCCAGACGCGCAGATGGTGCCACAGGCCAGGGCTGGTGAGTAGCCACGGCCGAGCATGGTGGGCAGGGACAACAAACCCATGGTCACCACAGTCGCACCGACAATCCCTGTACTGGCCGCCATGAGCATCCCCACCAGCGTCACCGCCACCCCCAGGCCGCCACGCAGAGATCCCAACAGTTCCGCCATGGTATCGAGGAGATCTTCGGCGATTCTGGCACGCTCCAGCACCACCCCCATGAACACGAACAATGGCACTGCCATCAAGGTTTCATTGGTCATGATGCCGTACAGGCGGTTGGGCAAGGCCTCCAGGAAGGCGGCATCGAAAAGATTCAACCGTGCACCGATGCCTGCGAACACCAGGGCCGTCCCTCCCAGCGCCAGAGCGACGGGATAACCGGTCAGCAACACCACGAAGACAGCTGCAAACATCCCCAGGGCAAAATGATATTCGCTCAACTCCATTTTCAGTCTTCCAAGGGTTTGCCGGCAATGATCAACAGAGCCTTGCCGCTTTGGGCAAGACCCTGCAGCAGCAACGTCGCAGCAAAAATGAGAATCACGCTTTTGAGCAAAAATACCGCCGGCAGTCCCCCCGCCTCTCGTGAAGACTCATGCACAGACCAGGAAGCTGCGACATATTCCCATGCGATCCACCCAATGAAAATACATACCGGCATCAACAGCAACCAGCTCCCGAGCAAATCCACCCAGGCCCTTGACCGAGCACCCAGGCGCTGATAAACAATATCCACGCGCACATGGGCATCGTGTTTCAAGGTATACGACGCGCCCAACATGAACAGCAGGGCGTGCATATAGACCACACTTTCCTGCAATCCAATCCAACCAAGATCAAAGCCATAACGGAGCACCACCACGATGGCAGTGACCATGACCATCCCCAAGGAAAGCCAGGAGACCGTACGCCCCATCCATTCCGTGAAAAAATCGACGGCACGGACGAAAGCAGCGATAATTGCAAACAAAATGCACATGACAATGCCGTTGAACACAAAAAGCTTGTCATTATACAACCTTATAATGGCAAGAAGTTTTTTCACCCAAGAGCATGAAAGTCAAAAGCAGGAGGCAGGGACTTGTTGAAGGGCGTCCCTGAAAACAAGTCCCTGCCTCCTGCCCCGAGGTATCTTTCACGGTAACGCTCATGAAATCATCATTTCACCCCGAAGCATGAAAGTCCTAAAGCCGAGGCAGGGGGTTCGGCTCGAGGGCGTACACGGCCTGGACGGCCGTGTCCGAGCCCAGATGGGTTCACGGCGTCCCGAGAGACGAATCCCCTGCCTCGGCCCTCATGGATCTTTCACGGTAACGCCCATGATGCGCCTGTCCTCACCCAGGAATATGAAAGACCACCGATTGTTGGGTTTCGCTTCGCTCTACCCAACCTACAAGGGATCTTTCACGGTAACGCTCATGAAGCCACCATTTCACCCCGAAGCATGAAAGA
>CAYUPV010000135.1:0-7936 GCA_964445885.1 uncultured Methylococcales bacterium | reverse complement strand
GACAGAGGCGTGATGTTTTGTCAAAAGGAGGTGGGATGGTATGCATCGGGTTCGGGTGGCGGCGGATGATTATGGTGCTATCCTGGAAGTGGATTTCGAGTTGATCGATATGAGGACTGATTCTGACTTTTGTGGTTGGTTTTTGAGGTTGAGGCTGTGGGGGTTGGGCCCATCCCGGGCTGCTGCAATAACCAATAATCAGTATCAAGATAAAATGAAAAGGATTATATTGTTTCATGGCAATTGGTTGAGGTTTTTTTGGAAAACCAGCTATAATGGATTTGTGTTTTAATTTGGTTAAAACTTGAATGGATATAAGAAATGAAACTTGAAAAACAACTGGAAACATTATCTCCCGAGGATTTGGCCAGAGTAATCGAAGAAGCCCAGCGGAAGCTGGAAGCCAAGCAAAAGGAAATGCGCCAGGAAGTGATCCGGGAAATCAAGAAGCTGGCGGCAGAGGCAGGTCTTGAGGTGACCATTCGGGTAAAAGGGAAATCCATGACGGAAGAGCGTGGTCCACGCCGGGGCGGTAAACTCCCTCCCAAGTACCGCCATCCATCCGACCCCTCCCTGGTCTGGACCGGACGCGGCCAGATGCCACGCTGGATGCGGGAGTTGGTGGAGCAGGGACACGAAAGGGAAGAATTCCGCATCAAGGTTTGATCAATCCAGGTAACGCCGGCTCAGGTCCGCATAGGCGTCGATTCGACGATCGCGCAGATAGGGCCAGATCCGGCGTGTGTTTTCCGTTCGCTTGCGGTCTATGCAGGCAAACAAGATTTGCTCCTCTTCTGCTTCGGCTTGAGCCAGTAATTCCCCTTGGGGGCCAGCAATAAAACTATTTCCCCAAAAGTGGATGCCTGCCGATTGATGACTTGGATCCGGTTCTAAACCGATCCGATTGCAGGAGGCTATCGGTAATCCGTTGGCAATAGCGTGAGCCCGTTGAATCATCTGCCATGCTTCCAATTGACGTTGCTTTTCTTCCTCATTGTCCCGTGGATCCCAGCCGATGGCAGTAGGGTAAAGTAATATTTCCGCGCCGGCCAGTGCCATCAAGCGGGCGGCTTCTGGATACCACTGATCCCAACAGACCAATATTCCCAGTTTACCTATGCTGGTTTGTATCGGATTGAATCCCAGGTCGCCAGGGCTGAAATAAAACTTTTCATAATATCCTGGATCGTCTGGGATATGCATCTTTCGGTATTTGCCCGCCAAAGAGCCATTTTGCTCAATCACAACAGCAGTATTGTGATATAGACCGGGTGCGCGTTTTTCGAACACGGAAGCTACGATGACAATCCCAAGTTCACCAGCGATTTCGGCCAAGCTGTTTGTGGTTTGTCCCGGGATTTTTTCGGCGAGATCGAAAAGATCGGGATGTTCAATCTGGCAGAAGTAAGGCAGGGTATGTAATTCTGGAAGTAATATCAATTGTGCTCCCCGTTCGGCTGCCGCCCGAATGCCGTTGACCGAAAGGGAAAGATTATGTTCCCTATCTCCGGGGCACGGATGCTGAATCAGGGCAACGGAAATCGTGTCATGCATGGGGAGGTTTTATGTCATTCAACGCGAGTACCTTTCATATTCCGGAATCAAACGCGGTTTCATCCACATAAAAAGGGTAAAGGATACTGCATACTTAGACAATGCACACTGCCATATTGTCGGATCAACGGGCGCGCCGGGATGGGGATGACCTTACGCTGAGGAAAACAACGTGCCAGGCAGGTGATCGCGGTGGTATCGGCCGGATCGTCGTATTGGGGGGCCAGGACGGCATCATTGATGATCAGGAAGTTGGCGTAAGATGCCGGCAGCCGCCTTCCTGTCGCGTCATGGATCGGACGGGGTAACGGCAGGGGCATCAGTCGATAGGTTTCGCCCAGGGAGTTGCGAAAGCCGGCCAGTTGGTCGCTCATGGCCTGGAGGGGCAGGAAATGTGGGTCGGATGGATCGGTACACCCCTGATAGATCAGGGTATTCAGGTTGCAGAAACGTACCAGGGTATCGATATGCCCATCGGTATCGTCTCCCTGTAAATGGCCATGATCGAGCCAAAGGAAACGCCGAAGCCCCAGGGTCGTCCTCAGTTTGGTTTCGGCCCAATGAGGATCGGGATTGCGGTTTGGATTTTGAATCGAGCTTCGGGTGGCAATCAGGGTGCCGCAGCCATCGGTCTCTAGGCTGGCGCCTTCCAGCACCCATTCCACCCGTCTATAAGGTACCTGACCAAAGACACCTTGGTGGTACAAGCTGGTGCCCAGGGCGTCGTCCTCGCGGTAGGGGTATTTCCCGCCCCAGCCGTTGAAACGGAAATCCACCAGCCTGGGCTGCGTCATGGAGGGCCATGGCCGGTTCCGGTCGCACTCCGTTTCCAGTCCCCCCATGTCTGTCTCCCAGACCGCCAGCGGTGCGGTGTCGCGTACCCAGACATCGCGGAAAGGGGCGGTGACGAAATGGATGTTGGCGGCAGTGGGACGGTGTGCGTCCAGGACTGTCTGGATGTGCTTTTGCTGGGTATGGTCACGGCAGGCGATCACCAGCCCCTGCCGCTGGCTGATCGCCGTGGTGATCAGGGCATAGGTATGCTCGACTTGCTTCAGCCACGGGGCAAAATCCCCCTCGGGATGAGGCCAGGCGAGGAGGACGAAAGCTTGGGGGGCCCATTCCGGTGGTAGGATCAGTGTGCCCACTGGAGCATTTCCTCGGCATGGGCGAGGGTCTGGTCGGTGATTCTGACCCCCCCCAGCATGCGAGCGATTTCTTCACGTCTGTCCGTCGCGGTCAGTGGAACGACCCGGGTTTGAGTCCCTTGTTCCGAGGTGTCTTTTTTCACCTGCAGATGTTGATGGGCCTGGGCGGCTACTTGGGGCAGATGAGTCACGCAGAGGATCTGCCTGTTGTGTCCCAGCTCCCGCAAGCGTCGCCCGACGATTTCTGCCACCCCGCCACCGATCCCGGTATCCACTTCGTCGAATACCAGGGTGGGAACCGGCCGGGCTTCGCTGCAGGCGACCTGGATCGCCAGACTCAGACGTGACAGTTCGCCTCCGGAGGCGACCTTGGTCAGGGGCCTGGGAGGGAGGCCGGGGTTGGTGGTGACCAGGAACTCCACTTGGTCGAGCCCCTCCCGGCGAGGTTCGGCTTCAGGATCGGTATGGACGCTGATCTGGAATTCGCCGTGGGGCATTCCCAATTCCCGCATCAACTCGGTGATCCTTTGCGCCAGCAGGGTTGCGTGGTCCCGGCGACACCGGCTCAGATTGGCCGCTGCCTCCCTATAGTGTGCCGTCAGCTGCTGAAGCTGCTCTTCGAGCTCGGCGATCAGGTCTTCCTGGTGCCCCAGTTGGTTTAATTCCTCGCGCATCTGTGACAGTTTCTGCGGCAGCTCCTGGGGAGCGACCTGGTGCTTTCTGGCAAGATCGTGGAGCAGGCTCAGTTGCTGGTCCAGCTGGGCCAGCCTCTCCGGGTCGTCCTCGAGATGATCCAGGCTGCGGCGCAGACTATGACCGGCTTCTTCGAGCTGAATCTGGGCGCTTCGTAACAGCTCGGCCGGTTCCCTGAATTCAGGGGCCCATTCGGCGACAGTCTCCAATTCCTGGGCCGCCTGGTCGATTCGGCTGCTGGCGGCATGATCGGCATCGTACAGCTCCAGACATTGCTGCTGTGCACTCGATAGTACCTTGTCCAGATTTGCCAAGCGGGTGTGTTCTTCCAACAGGGCGTCGAAATCGAGGTTCTCTATCGAGGCGGCTTCCAATTCCTGAATCTGGAAACGCAGGAACTCTTCACGCAAGTGCTGGTCCCCATCGCTTTGCCGCAGTCGTTGCACTTTGTCATGGGCGGCATGCCAGTCCCGGTAGACTGTCGCGAGTTCCGTTAACCGGTCATCGTGTCCTGCATGGGTGTCCAGTAGCGCGCGTTGGGCGCTGGCCTGACGCAGGCGCAGGTGGGCGTGCTGGCCATGGATTTCCACCAGATGGCGGCCCAGTGCCTGCAGGGCCTGGAGGCTGACGGGACGATCGTTGACAAAGGCGCGTGAGCGACCCTTGGCGGCGATAGTGCGGCGGATCAGGCAGGTCTCTCCGGTGTCGAGATCGTTGTCACAGAGCCATTGTTTCGCAGCCGGTGCGGCTTCCATATCGAACTCAAGAATGACCTCGGCTCGTGGGGCGTCATCCCGGATCAGATCGACATCGGCGCGCTCTCCAAGCGCCATGCCCAGGGCGTTGAGGAGGATGGATTTTCCTGCGCCGGTCTCCCCGGTGAGGGTGGTGAAGCCGTGCTGGAAGTCGAGATCGAGGTGTTTGACGACCGCCAATTCGTGAATGATCAGGCTAGTCAACATGATGAAAAATGCGTCAGCCGCTGCTCCAATTCAATTTGACCCGCAAAATCTCGAAAAAATCATAGTCGACTGGATGGAGTAATTTGAAGGGCTTGTCCGCCTTTTGGATGACGATGCGGTCGTCGGTCAGCACTTCCGGAATGGAGACGGTGTCGCAAGTGACCTCGGCGCGCATTTCACCCGTGGTGGCAAAGGCGATTTCCACCATGCTGTCACTGGAGATGACAATGGGCCGGTTGGTCAGGGTGTGAGGATTGATCGGCACCAGTTCGATGGCGTCGAGATTGGGATAGAGAATTGGTCCGCCGCCGGAAAGGGCATAGGCGGTGGAGCCGGTGGGAGTGGAGATGATCAGTCCATCGGCGCGCTGGGAATTGAGGAATCGGCCATTGATGTGGGTGATGATCTCGATCATGCTGGGGGTGATCCAGCGGTGTACCACGACCTCGTTGATCGCCAGCTCCTCATGGATGATCTGGCCGTCGCGCTGTATATGGGTCTGCAGCATCAGGCGTTCCTCGACCAGAAAATGGCCGGCAAGGATTTCGTCCAGCTTGCTCAAGGCGTGATCCGGCGAAATGTCCACCAGGAACCCGACCCGGCCGAGATTGATGCCGATGACCGGGGTGTCATAGGTGGTCACTGCACGGACGGCGTTGAGCAGGGTGCCATCGCCGCCCACGGCGATCACCACGTCACATTCGCGCCCCAATGCCTGCGGATTTCGCATCCAATCGGCAGGGAGATCGATGATTTCCCGACAGGTGGGATCGAGCAGAATTTCGAAACTCCGGTGTTTCAGGTGATCGACGAGCTTCTGCAAGGTGGAGCCCACCCGTTCGGCATTGGGTTTGGCTACAATACCAATGATGTGGAAACGAGCGTTCACAAACCTGTCCAGTCAAATAACCTATTATATTAGGTGTTTCTTGACAGCATATCCATACATTGCTACTTTAGCACTCATGGCGAAAGAGTGCTAACAAAGATGACGCACCCCTTGGAATTATCCGATCGTGCCCAAACTCTGCTCAAACTCTTGATCGAGCGTTACATCGACGAGGGTCAGCCCGTGGGGTCGCGGGCGTTGTCGCGCGATACGGGTCTCAATCTCAGTCCCGCGACGATCCGTAATGTGATGGCCGATCTCGAGGAAATGGGGTTGGTCAATTCCCCCCACACTTCTGCCGGCAGGGTACCGACGGTCAAGGGTTATCGCCTGTTCATCGATGCCCTGTTGACGGTCAAGCCCCTGGAGCGCGAGCTTATCCAGAATCTGTGGGACGATTTCGAGTCACTTGAAGATCCCCAGGAGTTGTTGGAAACCGCCTCCCAGTTGTTGGCACGGCTCACCCGGATGGTGGGGTTGGTCACCTTGCCCAGGCGTCAGCAGATCGCCTTCCGGCATATCGAATTTCTGCCCCTGTCCCAGGGTCGGGTGTTGGTCATTCTGGTGACGGACGACCAGGAAGTCCACAACCGGATCATCCGTCCGCGAAAACCCTTTACCCCCTCACAGCTTCAGCAGGCGGCAAATTATCTCAATGCCCATCTGCGGGGCAAACGGTTGACGGAGATGCGTGCTACCTTGATAAAGGAATTGAAGGCCACCGGTGAACGGATGACCAGCGAGATGACGTCGGTGATGGAGATGACCCAGACGATGCTTGGGCCTGAATCTCTGGATGAGGATTTTGTGCTGGCCGGGCAGGTGAATCTCATGGGGTTTTCGGAGTTGTCTAATCACGATCAATTGCGGGTGCTTTTCGAAGCCTTCGAGGAGAAGCGCGATCTGATTCATTTGCTCGATCAGTGCATCGGCGCCGAGGGGGTGCAGATCTATATCGGTGAAGAATCCGGCTATCGACCCTTCGATCAGTGCAGCCTGGTGACCCGGGCCTATGAAGTGGATGACAGGGTGCTTGGGGTCCTGGGCGTGATTGGTCCGACCCGCATGCATTACGACCGGGTCATACCGTTGGTGGATATCACGGGCAAACTTCTCGGCACGGCCTTGAACCAGAAATTATCGTCCCCATCTCAATAGGGGCTTTGAAAATTTGGAGGCCCCTGGTGACAGGTAGGGCAAGTCGTTAATGCTCTTTTGCCCAACTTGCGGAGGAGCCAGAGGGTAAGGTGCAATAGCGCAGCATATCTTGTCGCCCAGATCACCTGTGGAGCGATACGCTGGGGCATTGCGCCCTATGATTGTTTGAGTTCTATAGGGTGGTGTTGATTTATCCGTCATCCGCCCTTATTTCCTTGTTGTTATGAAAATTCAAAATATGTTGTGGAGTGAAAGAATATGACCGAGGAGACCAAAGATCCCCGGGAGCCAATGGCTGAGGCGGAAGTCCCACCGGTTGCTGAAAGCGACGAGATCGAGGTGTTGCGGCAACAGCTGGAGGCGGCCGAACGCAAGGCCGAGGATAATTGGGACAAACTGCTCAGGGCACAGGCGGAACTGGAGAACCTACGCCGCCGAATGGATCGGGATCTGCAGAATGCCCACAAATATGCCATTGAAAAGTTCAGCAAAGAGCTGTTGGCAGTGATGGACAGTCTGGAGCTGGGCCTGCAAGCAGCGGTCGAGACCGATGACGTGGAAAAGATCCGCGAAGGCATGGAGCTGACGTTGAAACAGTTGTTGACGGTCTTCGACCGGTTCAATATTCAACCTATCGATCCGGTGGGGGAGCCATTCAATCCTGAATATCATCAGGCGATGGCCACCGAAGAGATCAAAGGAGTGGAGCCCAATACCGTGGTCAAGGTGTTTCAGAAGGGGTATCTGCTCAATGCCCGGCTTATTCGTCCGGCGCTGGTGGTGGTGGCCAAACCTCCGGCACAGGAACATGCCCATGTGGACGAACAGGCTTGAAATCGTGACGAATGGCCCCATCTTTTCCTCAAGCGGGCATTCATGGATAACATCTAACGGAGAATAAGTAATGGCAAAGATTTTGGGTATCGATTTGGGTACAACCAATTCGTGTATGGCGATTCTGGATGGTGACAAGGCCCGGGTGATCGAAAATGCCGAAGGGACTCGCACCACGCCGTCGATCGTCGCTTTTACCAAGGAAGGTGAAGTGCTGGTGGGAAGCCCCGCCAAGCGGCAGGCGATCACCAATCCAGAGAACACGCTGTTTGCAATCAAGCGTTTGATCGGGCGTAAATTTGCCGATCCTGTGGTGAAGAAGGACATGGACATGGTCCCTTACAAGATCATGGCGGCTCCCAATGGTGATGCCTGGGTGGAAGTCCCGGCTCTGGGCAAGAAGATGGCGCCCCCGGAAATCTCGGCGCGGGTGTTGAAGAAGCTGAAGGAAGATGCGGAAGCCTATCTGGGGGAAGAGATCAAGGAAGCGGTGATCACCGTGCCTGCGTATTTCAACGACTCCCAGCGTCAGGCTACCAAGGATGCCGGCCGCATTGCCGGGCTCGAGGTCAAGCGCATCATCAACGAACCGACCGCGGCCGCCCTGGCTTTCGGCATGGACAGACAGGGCGGTGAACGTAAAATCGCCGTCTATGACCTGGGTGGCGGCACCTTCGATATCTCCATCATCGAGATCG
>CAYUPV010000134.1:0-7960 GCA_964445885.1 uncultured Methylococcales bacterium | reverse complement strand
ACCGGGTCTGCCGCCGGGCACACAGATCCACCATGGATTGGGGCGCCCCCACGGCGGAGCCGAACTGTTTCAGCAGGCGGTCCGCATAGTTGATAAACGCCTCGCCATCGATCCCCAGCCGCTCCAATATTTTGGGTTGGTGGGAAGCGATATATCCACGCTTGTCGTCCCGGATCGCCCGGCCGGTCCAGTCGACCAGTTCAAAATAGTCCTCGAATTCAAAGGCAATCGCCCAGGAGGTGCTACCGGTGGCGTCGAACGGCATGAGCGGGGCCTGGGGGAGTGTACGGACCTCTGTTTCCGGGGCCAGTTGCTCGCCCTCCAGGGTGTCGAATAGGATAGGATTAGGATTCATAGGATTTCCTCCTAGGATTTGCTATGCCAAGAAATCTAGCGTTTGATGATGAGGCCATTAGCCGGTTCTGGGATCGGTTTCTTCAATCGGTACACAATCAGAGCATTGGACCGCCCCTTGACCGTTGGTATGTCATCCGTGCAGAGCAATATGTCAAAGCGTTTCCCGATAGAAGGCTAGTCGATCATAGTCAATGCGACCTGGAGGAGTACTTACGCTCGCTGGGCAGAATGAAGGACCTCAAAGATTGGCAGTTCAAACAATCAGTGGACTCGATCCGGATTTTGTTGCAAGAGATCGTCAGTCCTCCCTGGTTTAATGAAGTGGATTGGGATTACTGGGAACAGTCTGCGAGGGGCCTGTCAGCAAATCATAGTACGGTGGCGCGGGACTATCAGGCGCCACCGACAAACCATCCCAAGCACACTACACCTGGTTCCAGTCTGTCGTTGATCCGCGAAAAACACGCCAAGGTTCTGGCTGATCTGGTAGGTTAAAAATGCCCCTAGGGAATAGAAGTGGCAGTCAGCCGGGCAATTGCCAGTTCCTCGTCGGTGGAAATGACATACAGCGCGATCCGGCTGCCGAGCGCATGGACGGCCATTGGCCTCTGACAGGCCTGTTCGTTGTTCGATGGATCCAGCTCGATTCCCAGCATCTCCAGCCCACCACAGATCTGTTGGCGGACGGTGGCATCGTTTTCACCGATCCCACCTGTAAATACCAGGGCATCCACCCTGCCGAGCACGGCCAGGTAAGCGCCGATGTATTTACGTATCCGATAACAGAACATATCGATGGCCAGCTTTGCTTTTGTGTCGCCGGCATCGGCGGCGCGGTGGATCTCACGCATGTCGTTGCTATCACATATCCCCTTGAGCCCGGATTCATGGTTGAGCAGATGCTCCACCGCGGTGCTCTCCCATCCGCAGGTTCGTTCCAAATAGAAAATGATGGAGGGATCCAGATCGCCACTGCGGGTGCCCATGATCAAGCCCTCCAGTGGTGTCATTCCCATGGAGGTATCGATACTCCTTCCCTCCCGGATGGCGGTAATGCTGGCCCCATTGCCCAGATGCAGGGTGATGAGGTTGAGTGTGTCCAGCGACCGCCCCAGGCAACGGCTGACCTCCCGGGCCACATAGGCGTGGGAGGTGCCGTGGAAGCCGTAACGACGAATGCGGTGGTGCTCATACCACTCTTGTGGCACGGCGTAGCGCCAGGCAACCTCGGGCAGAGTCTGATGGAAGGCGGTGTCGAACACAGCCGCCTGGGGGATGCTTGGGAACAGTTCCCGTGCGATTTCGATACCAAGCAGATTGGCGGGGTTGTGCAAGGGGGCCAGAGGGATGTTGGCACGAACCGCCTCGACCACCTCGTCATCGATCAGGGCCGGACGCTGGAACCGTTCACCACCATGCACCACCCGGTGACCGATGGCGGAAAGCCCTGCGCCGCTCTGAAGGCAGCCCTGCTCATTCAGTACCGTCAAGAGGTGATCGAACGCCTGTCGGTGGCCGGCAAAGACCTGCACAAAATTCAGCTCGATCGGTCCACTTTCACCCCCAGTGATATGGTGGTGCGCCGATCCTTCTTCCTCGCCGATCTGTTCGACCAGTCCTGAGGCCAGCACGGATTCGTCTTCCATATCAAACAGCTTGTACTTGACCGAGGAACTGCCAGAGTTCAGGACCAGGATTTTTTTCTGCACGGGTTCCTCTCACCATGTTGTTGGGCACGCCGCTCTTCGCTATTGCCAAACATCCGCGTCATGCCAGCAGATTCACTTGCCAGATATCGTCGCAATACTCGCGGATCGCCCGATCAGTACGGCCACTGCCAGTTGTCGATTTCGGGTCTGTCGATGCCGTTTTCGTAGGCATAATTGCGGCATTCGATTTGCCTATCACGCAGTTTCTCCTTGACGTGGGCCCCTGCCACTTTGAGCTGCGGCAGGCGGTCGATGGCGTCGATGGCCAGGCTAAAGCGGTCGATTTCGTTGTTGATGGCCAACTCCATGGGGGTGTTGATGTTGCCCTTCTCCTTGTAGCCGCGCACGTGCAGGTTTTTGTGATTGGTGCGGCGGTACGCCAGGCGGTGAATCAGCCAGGGATAGCCGTGGAAGTTGAAGATGATGAGCCGGTCCACGGTGAACAGGCTGTCGAAGTCGCGGTCGGAGAGACCGTGGGGGTGCTCGCTCACGGGAGTCATCTTGAACAGGTCGACCACATTGATGAACCGGATCTTGAGCTCAGGAAAATGCTCGCGCAACAATGCGGTGGCGGCCAGGGCCTCCTTGGTGGGGATGTCGCCGCAGCCGACCATCACCACGTCGGGCTCGCTGCCCTGGTCGTTGCTGGCCCAGTCCCAGATGCCGATGCCCTTGGTGCAGTGACGGATCGCCGCGTCCATGTCCAGATACTGCAGGTGGTTCTGCTTGTCACAGACGATCACGTTGATCTGGTTGTGGCTGCGCAGGCAGTGGTCACCCACCGACAGCAGGCAGTTGACGTCCGGCGGCAGGTAAATGCGGGTCACCTCCGGTTTCTTGTTGACCACCACGTCGATGAAACCCGGATCCTGGTGGGTGAATCCGTTGTGGTCCTGACGCCACACGGTGGAGGTGATGAGCAGATTGATGGAGGAAACGGGAGCGCGCCAGGGGATCTCCTCGGCGATGGAAAGCCACTTGGCGTGCTGGTTGTACATGGAGTCGATGACATGGGCGAAGGCTTCGTAGGTGGCGAAGAAGCCGTGCCGCCCGGTAAGCACGTAACCCTCGAACCAGCCCTCCAGGTTGTGCTCCGACAGCATCTCCAGCACGCGCCCATCCGGCGACAGCTCGCCACCATCTTCGTCCTCGGGCAGATACTGCTCCAGCCACAGCTTCTTGCTGGCCTCGTAGACCGAATCGAGCTTGTTGGAGGTGGTCTCGTCGGGACCGAAGACGCGGAAGTTGTCGGGGTTCTGGCGCATGATATCGCGCAGCAGTTGTCCTAGGGGTTTGGTGTTCATGGGCCCGCACCTTGCCTGGACCGGGTACCTTCTGGGCGTATCCACGGAAATCCGGCATTCTCAGATCGCGCCGTAGCAGACCGCCGTTGGCATGGGGATTGGCACTCATGCGCCGCATGCCCTTGGGTGCCAGGGCTTTCAGCTCGGGCCTGGGCCTGCCATCGTCATCGAACAGTTCCTCCGGTTTGTAACTGCGAAGCCATTGCTCGAGCTGCTGCAGATGGGCGGGATTCTCGTGGATCGCCGCCAGAGGCACCTGATGGGCGCGCCAGAAGCCTTCCACCTTGTGGCCGTCCACCTCCCGCCGGTCCAGCCCTTGGGGGTCCGCAGCACGATCATCGGCCACAGAGCCCGTCTTGCCTCGTCGCTTGAATGGGCCTGCTGTTGGAGACTGTGAATCTCCAGCAGACAATGCTCCATGGTCGCCGCCATCTTGCGGTGCAGGGGTAGGGGGGCGTCACCCTCGACGAAGTAAGGTGTCCAGCCATAGCCCCGAAGCAGTCCTTCCAGCTCCTCGTGGGGAATGCGCGACAGCAGCGTCGGATTGTTGATCTTGTATCCGTTGAGGTGGAGGATAGGTAGCACCGCACCGTCCCTGACCGGATTGATAAACTTGTTGCCGTGCCAGCCAGTGGCCAGGGGACCGGTTTCCGCCTCCCCGTCACCAACTGCGACGGCTACCAGAAGGTCGGGGTTGTCGAAAGCCGCGCCGGTGGCGTGCGAGAGGCTGTAACCCAGCTCACCCCCCTCGTGGATCGAACCCGGGGTCTCCGGGGTGCAGTGGCTGCCGATACCACCGGGGAAGGAAAACTGTCTGAAGAAATTCCGCATGCCCTCCAGGTCCTGGCCCTTGTCGGGATAGATCTCTCCGTAGGTATCCTCCAGCCACACCGGTGCCAGCACGCCAGGAGCGCCATGACCGGGACCAGCCAAAAAAATGGCGTTCTGGTCGTATTTATTGATCGGCTCAGCTGTTGAGCGGAATTCGTTCTGGGCGGAGAATGCGTAGCATTCGAAGCTCAGGGCGTATTTCCGCTCCAACGGGTTGATAGCCAGAGCGCGTAGCGCGGCGGCTTTCAAGCCGGTGGAGTGAAGCGAAGCGGAACTCAACAGCTGAGCCGATAGCGCAGCGCCGCGCAAGCGGTGCTGCGCTATCAACCGGTTGAGGTGCACGTACATGAAGGCCAATCCTGGACTGGAACCCCAGTGGCCCAGCAGACGCTTCTTCACGTGTTCAGGTTTCAGGGGCTCTTTGAGTAACGGATTGTCGCACAGATAAATCATCCCTGCTGCAAGGTAGTTGCAGGCGCGCCAATAGGCGTGGATCAGCTCCAGCTCCTGATCGTCGAGAACGTTTTTTCTGAAACATTAGATTCGGCCATGGCCATGGCGGGACTCCATAGTTTTCGTATTGAATTCAAAAATCACCGCAGAGACGCAGAGTTTTCAGAATTTATTTTTCTCGGCGTCCTCCGCGTTTCTGCGGTGAAGTTGTTTTGGTCACTTTTCGTTCTCCAGCTGCCTGCGAGCCTCCTCCAAGGCCTTGAGCTGTTCCTCGTCAAGCTCGGGGTACCTGAGATCCAGCCCCTTCAGAGTAGAGACGATGACATCGGCAACGATGGCCCGGGTGGCCCATTTGTGGTCGGCGGGAACGATGAACCAAGGGGCCCATTTGGTGCTGGTGGCGCTGATAGCCTCCTCATAGGCTTCGACGTAGTCGTCCCAATGCGCGCGCTCGGCCAGATCGGCGGCGGAGAATTTCCAGTGTTTGTCGGGGCGGGTGAGGCGGTCGAGAAAACGCTTCTTCTGCTCTTCCTTCGACACGTGGAGGAAGAATTTCAGCACCATGGTACCGTTTCGGACCAGATGACGCTCGAAGTGGTTGATGTCATCGTAGCGGGCCGTCCAGAAGGCCTTGCCCCTCTTGCCGGGGGGCAGCTTCTGGGCCTCAAGTAATTCCGGATGGACCTTCACCACCAGTACGTCCTCAAAATAGGACCGGTTGAAGATGCCGATACGCCCCCGTTCCGGCAGGCACTTCATGTGGCGCCACAGAAAGGTGTGGTCCAGCTCCTCGGCGGAAGGTTTCTTGAAACTGAACACCTGACAGCCCTGGGGATTGATCCCGGACATGACGTGTTTGATGGTCCCGTCCTTACCCGCCGCATCCATGGCCTGAAAGATGATCAACAGCGCATAGCGGTCGTCGGCGTAGAGCATTTCCTGGGTCTCGGCCAGTTCCTTGCGGTTGCGCTCCAGGATCTCGGCCGCCCGGCCCTTGATCACGTCCTTGCCCAGCAGTTTGAGTTCCTTCGTCTGGTCCCAGCCGGTGTGGTACTCCTTGAGGCGAATTTTTTTGCCGGGCTCGACCCGGAATCGTTGGATCAGGTCTATGTCGATCATGAGTCTTTCCTTTGGATTGGAAAATCCCCCTCAGCCCCCGTTTTCCAAAAGAGGATGCCTGTCACTCCTTGTGCCCCCCTCTGAAAAATGGGATAAGGGGGGATTTCCCAGCAATCAGTCGGTTTCAAGCGTGTAGAAAATATCGCCGCTCTGGCTTTCCCCATATCTTCCCTCCAGCGACAGATACTTTGTGAGCCGGTAACGTATCACCGCCTCTCCCAGGCCATCGAAGACATCGACGGCAAAGCCCAGATAGAGATCCGGTGTCAGGTACCTGCCCAAGAGCACGACCCCCTCCTCCAATTCCACTTCAGCGTAATCACTCAGCCCCAGGTCATTGAGATAGTTCACGCCAAGCGATCCCAGGGCACCGCTGAGCTGCTTCTCCATGGAACCCGTGGTGGCCCCTGACGGCTTATTGCGGAAGGAGCGACCGGTGATGAGGTAGGACAGGGCCTCGTCCTCAGGCATCGATGGATCACTAGTGATAGTGATGACAGGTTCCTGGGTGGAGCCGCCGATCTTGAGAAAAATCGTGATCTGTTCTCGGCGGAAGACCCGTGCCACCTCGATGTCCAGTCCAGGATTGTCCACCGGCCCGCTGAAAATGATGCGGCCGCTTTTGATCTCCAGTTTCTGTCCATAGGCGGCAAACTTGCCCTTGACCACCTCGATCACTCCTTCGGCTTTGGGGACCTGCTGCCAGCTGCTCAGCCTCAGCTCGCCCCGCAGCTGGCTTTCGACGCCGTAGCCGTTGAAGTAGACCTCTTTGCCGAGGGTCACCAGGATATTCGCGGAAAGATTGATCTTCGATTGCTTAGGTTCGGCGGGTCTTCCAATGATGATTTCATCGGCTGAGACCGATACGATGCCGGGTTGCTGGTCGGGTAGCAGGGAAGTCTTGAGGTTGATTTTGGCCTCGGGAACGTGCACTTTGCCCTGAACTTCGATCATTTCGGCCTTGGCGATCATTCTCAGCTCAGGGGAAATCAGCACCCGCGCCTCGGGCAGGTTGGCGGCAAGGAATTGCTGACCTTTCAGTTGCAGTTGGATGCTGAACTCAGGAACCAGATCCATCCTACCCTGGACTTGGATGCTGCCCGGGCCGGAATGAACCCGGCCACCGAAGACGAGGGACCCATCAGGACGGCTGGCTGCCTGGAGTTGGATCTCCTGCAGCTCCAGACCTGCCACTGGTATCTCCATGCCGGCATTTTGAATGGCTAGTTTCCCCTGAACCTTGGGCTGGTTCCAGGAACCTGTCAGGTGGATCTCGCCATGCGCCGAGCCTTTTACTTTCTGCAGCTGAGGTACGAACACCTGGAGCAGCTCCAGACTACTGACTTCGACTTTTCCAAAGCCACTCAACGATCGGCTTTCCAGTTCCGTCGTCAGTCGGGCCTCGATCCGCCCATAGTCTGCCAGAGGAAGCTCGAATGAGAGCCGCAGGATCCGGTCCTGCAACACCAGGTTACCGCCACCCTGGGCGAGGGGCAGGGACAACGTTTGACCATCGGGTGTCCTGGTGGAGAAACTGGCGTCCTTGAAGCGCCATACCAATTCCCCTTCACGCCGCTGTGGCTCCTGATGGTACGAGAATCGGGCATGCAAATCGCCGCTGGCGGACACCTCCTGCGGCAGCAGGGGTCTCATCAGGGCCAGGGGCAGGTGTTGGACCTCACCTTGCCAATGGGACCTGTCGGCGGAGAGATACCCCCCCTGGAGGTGAATCATTATTTTCCCCAGGGGCCCTTCGGCACTGAAACCGATACGATGGTCGGCAGGCTGACCATCGCCGCTCAAAGCCGCGTGATTGAAACGCCATCCAGCGATCTTCAGGTGGTACAGTTCGAGCCTCAGATGAGAGGCTGGATCGTCCGGATTCCCCTTCGCCTTGAAGTCCAGACGCTGAATGTTCAGCTCATCCCCCCAAGCAAAGTTCCTCCCCAGGAGATGGAGATCGACCTTGGGTTGCTTGGGGCTGCCGCTGATCCTACCCTGTCCGGAGAGTTCTCCTTTCAGTTCGGGATCGAGCCGTTCCAGGTGAGGGGCCTGGAGATCGAACTCCAAATCGAGCTGTTGCGTAGTACCCCGGCCGTCGAGCTGAAGCCGGTTTCCGGCCCAGACCAGGTTGAACCCCCTGGCCCTCAGGATGTCGCCTTGGTAGTGAAAGCGACCGGAAGCCTG
>CAYUPV010000133.1:0-7981 GCA_964445885.1 uncultured Methylococcales bacterium | reverse complement strand
GACGTTGCGCCAGTCGATGGGTAATCTTGAAGTCGATGATCTCGTAGTCGTCGGCTTCCGGCCCCTGCAGTTGAGGCGCCGGCACTTCGATCACCTCCACCGGCATATCATCGTTAAAACGCAAGCCGGATTCAGTGGCACAGTCTTCTGGGCGAACCTTGGCCTTGCGTCTTTGGTAGGTGATGGTTTCGGTAGGAAGCGCCTCGGTGGAGGGCGGTTTAACCTCTCCATCGAACTCCAGGGGCTGTTGCTCGGCCGGAGCGATGAGCCGCCGTTCGGATTTGGAACCGAACAGCTGCTGCTTGAACCAGTCCAACTGGGCCTTGAGCTCGGCGATTTCGCCCTGCGCTTCTTGTAATGCTGCTTGAAGCGATTCGACCACTTCGGCCGTGGGAACTGCCATGGCAGAGGGAGAGGACACCGCCTGTGGAGTAGGGCTCGACATGCAACCTATTTTACCCCATCGACCGCATCAAATCATGCGTTTGGGTGGCTTCTTTCTGGCATGTGATAACGCTTCCGGTAACGCACCGAGAATGCCACATCCGCCACCCACTCCCCGAAACCGCCTGCTTCATTCACCGCGTTGACCCACAATGCCAAGGCTGCCCGCTTGGCACGGTTCTGAGGAGAATCCTGTCCCTTGATCTCCAGAATGAGAATCTTGCCGTTTCGTAGCCGGATGAGGAAATCCGGTACGAAACGCCGCCTGGATCCCCGCCAGAGGTAGTGAATCTGGAAGCCCAGGTGGTCGTTTTTGGCCCAAGACTGTACCTTGTCGCTCTTTTCCAGGATATTGGCGGTGTGCTGTTCCCAGGTGCTGTCCACCACCACATGGCTGATCTGCGATTTCTGGGTGGGCTGGCAGGGCTTGGTGGTGTACCAGGTGCGCATGTAAGCAGTGGAACCAATGGGCATTTCCTCGTCGTACACCGGCTCCAGGCGCTCGAAATTCTGCTGCTGGATGTGAACGAGCAGGTGCTGGACGATTTCATCCAGATTGAGGGCGATCAGGATGCGACGGCGCAGGGGTTCCTGGTGGAACAGACTGGGAATCTCCACCCCCCCGGAGGCAAGGAATTCCTCGACCAGGCAAACCAGTTGGAAGATCAAAAACTCGCGGCCGCCCTGGAAACGTTCCTGCATCTGTGCGCAGGTCTTGGCGGCGGCCTTGAAAATGAGGCGTTGGAGCCTGAATTCCTCCGGCAGTTTCTCCAGGTCGATCGTTTTTACCTGGCTGAGATCGGTGGCTCCGCCCACTGCCGGGGCGAGGTCGGCACTGACGGGGGTGGCGGCCGGATCCAGGCGCAGCGACGGCACCTGATTCCAATCCACCGTCAGCCGGGTGGCGACGACGGTATCGATCCGCAGGATGTTGGGCCAGCGGATTTCATATTCGCTGCGTTCGGGGAGGGATTCGATCTGGATGCTGGGTTTGGGTGGCGGCGGGGGATCCCCTTCCCCGCCCACATCGACGAGGATGGACAGAGGCACCCCAAAGACGTTGACGTATTCCGGCAGAAACAGGCCGTTGTCATCGGTCTCATAGGCCACCCGCCGCAGTCCCCGGCCGATGACCTGCTCGCACAGCAACTGGCTGGTGAAGGCGCGCAGGCCCATGATGTGGGTAACGTTCTTGGCATCCCAGCCTTCCGACAGCATGGCCACCGAGATGACGTTTTGCAGATCCTGGCCGGCAGTACCCCGCTTGCCCACGTTGTCAACGATCTCGCGCAGCAATTCCTCGGTTTTCATTTCCCGCAGCCGCTGCTTGCGGTCCTCGGGGATGTTGGCCGCCTCGACGATGGCCCGCAGGCGGGCTTCATAATCTTTGTTGGTGGGCGCCTTCTCGCCGATCTCGGCTTTCTCCAGTACCTTGGAATCGACCCGCAAAGTGCGTTCCGGCGCCTTGAGTTCCGGCCAGTGGGCCTCCCCGTGGTTGAAATAATATTCGATGCGGGCGGCGGTTTCGGTGCGGTTACAGACGGTCAGCATCACCGGTGGTGAGATGTGGCCGGCTTCGCGCCAGGCTTTCAGGGTCTCCCGCCAGTCGGCCCCCAGCAGGGTATAGGCATCCTGCACCAGCTTCGGCAAGGGCTCATTGGGCTGGGCGCCTCTGCGGTTGAGGTCCTCGGCAACCGCCGGCTCGCGGTAGAGGTGATACAGCTTGGAGCGATAACTCTGGGCGTCGGGCAGGGCATCGTCGCGCACCACCACCCGCGGGGTCTTCACCAACCCGGCTTCGATTGCGTCATTGAGGCCATAGTCAGAAACAATCCAACTGAATAGCCCTGCGGCAGTGCTGACTTTGCCAGTGGGAGCAAACGGTGTCGCCGAAAGATCGAAGGCCCGCAGGATGCGGCGGGTTTTGTGGATGCGGTCCAGTCCTTCCACCCAGCGGGTGGCTTCCTCCAGGTCAATGCCCTGTTCGGCTGCCTGCTTTTTGCTGATCTTGACCTCCGCCGGTATCCGATAAGCATGATGGGCTTCATCATTGATGACGATCAGGTTTTTGTGGTCGGCCAGTCTGCCCAGTACCCGGCGGGTGAAGGTCTCGTCGCTTTCCGGTCCTTTTTTCACCACCGAGCGGTCCGGCTCTTTCAACGGCATCAGGGTATGCCAGTTCTCGATCAGGATTTCGGCCTGATTGAGACGCTGGCGCAAGGCTTCCGAAGGGCAAAGTCCGAAGGCATCGTAGTAGTTGTCCTGAGCGCCCGGCTGGAGCACGTGCAACCGCTCCTTGACCGTCAGCCCAGGCGCGACGATGAAGACGGCCCTGGAAAAATCCCGCTGCCGTTTGGGGTAGGTGATGGCGTTGAGCACCTGCCAGGTGATGATCATCGCCATCACCGTGGTCTTGCCGGTGCCGGTGGCCATCTTGTTGCACACCCGCTCCCAGGGACCGCCGTCACCGGGAATGGCGATGCCCTGCTTGTACTGAGTCGGCGCCTCAACGTGCCAGATCAGAGTCTCAATGGCTTCCAGCTGGCAGAAATAGAAGGGATACTGGCGGGCTCCGCGGTCGTGCCAGTGTTCCAGCAGGCGGCGGGTAATGGAGGTGATTCCAGGCCAGCCATCTTTGCGCCACTCATCCACCCGTTCGCGAATACGGCTGACCAGCACCAAAGGCTCCACCCGGCGGGTGTTGTTGCGCACATCGAAGAGTTCATAACTGGCAGGACGGCGGCCTTCCACCAGCGTCAGCGTAGCATCCTGGGCCTGCTGCCAGTGGCGGGCGGGAGGGTCGTAGGGGGAATTGATGATAAGGGATTTAGGACGCATGGGATGACTTACCTTGCGCGATTACGCCAATACTCCGGTGCCCGGTGCAGGTGGGCCACGGCGATGATTTCCAGTCGCTCACCCTGAACCCGATAGATCAGTCCATAGGGAAAATGCCGCAATCGGCAGCGGCGCAGACTTTTACCAAGCGGATGCCAGGCTTCGGGAAGACGTTCGATCAGGTCACGGCAGGCTTCCACTTCATCGAGAAACCGGCGTCCCAGACCGGGTTGCTCCTGCTCGTAGAAGGCAAAGGCTTCCTCCAGTTCCCGGCGAGCTGCGGCAGCAAGATAGGTTTTCACGATTTGCGCAGGTCAGCCAGTACCTGGTCAAAGTCCTCCCACTGCATCTCTCCCTTTTCCATGGCCTTGAGACGGGCCTCGCATTCTTTCAGCCACAGTTCGTCCAAGACCTGGTCAGTCTGGTCCAGACTGGCAAGCAGTTCGTCCACCAGCCGGGCGCGTTCGGCGGGGGGCAGTTTCTTGGCGATCTCGGCAATCTGTTCAGTGACGGCTGTCATGGTCAGTCCTCCAATTTGATGATCTTGAGCGACTCAATCCCCCGGTCATCGACGATCTTGACCGCGATGCGGCGGTATTCCCCAGGTTCAAAGGGCAGCGATACAGTGCCGTGGTATTTTTCCAGCAAATCCTCGTCCAGCTCGGCGCGCAGGGTCTTCTTGAGCCGGAACCAGCCGTCCTTCCTGCCGGCCATCGGGAAGAAAACCTGACTGGGGAGCAGAGGGAGCGGTTGTCGTAGTCGGTGTCGAGCAGCCACAGGGCGATCTTGCGCTTGCCGCCGGAGACCAGTTCGCCGGTGCGGGTGTCGAAATAGTCGAAGCCGTGCACCTCCACTTCGTATTTGCCGTCCTTGCGCTTGCGCACCTCCACATCCGGCTGACCCATGAGCCAGAAGCTTTCGTTGCTGGCGTGTTTCTTTTTCAGGTCCTCGGTCAGCAGATCGGTGTTCATCTGCACCTTCAGCAGGGTCACACCAAGCCAATGGGTCTCGTCGATGTCCTTGGCGGCCTCGGGGTCGAACTCGAAGGCGGCGAACAAGATGAATTTGGGCGCCGGGCGCAGGGTTTCGGCCTCGTCCAGGGCCAGGGCCACCTGGCGTTGTTCCAGCGGGGCGAATTCGGGTCCGAAGCACACCACCACACGCTCGCCGCTGTCGGCCAGGGTGCCGGTGGCGTGCAGCGCATGGGTGCCGGGCAGCGGTTCCAGTTCCGCCAGCATCAGTTTCTGGCCGCCCTTGCCGCGGATGCCGGCCTTGAGCAGTTCGTCCATCCACTCGCGCAGGCGGGCGGTCTCGCCAGAGCGGGCCACGGCCACATCGGCCCCGGCCGGTTTGTCAGCCTCCTCCAGCGCCAGCACGGTGGGGAAGGGGACCGCCTCCACGGTGAAGGGTCCTGAGATACGCAGCCGGCACTTGTCCACTTCCGGCTGATCGACCAGGACTTCCTTATCAGCGTGGGCGGCGATGGCCGCATCCATCGCCTTCTGCATCGCCTGGCGGGCCAGATGGAAGGCCTCGAAAGGCTTTTGGGCTACCTCCGGCCAGTCCTCGGGAAAGTCGAAAGGCACCTCCCATTCCAGCAGTTTGCCGGCGGGGGCTTCCTCGCCTGAAGGCAGGGTGACGCTTTCCGCCTCGGGCCGGGTGAAGTCCACCGTCTTTCCCTTGCGCCCACCCTCGGTGACCTTGAACGGCGGTGGCGGATGGGCGCGCAAGGACCGGTTCAGCTCCGCCAGCGCCTCCTCGATGGCCGGGTGCATCCGCTCGTAGATTTCGTCGATCTCGGGATTGTTGGCGATGGACTTGAGGGTGATATGGGGGACGGTCTTATAGATGAAGCCGCCTTTCAGCCCTTCTTGGGGATATTTGAGTTTGTAATAATCGTAGCTGGCGGTCATCAGCCGCTGCTTGGCCAGGGTGATGGCGACGCGGGAGGTGTCGCAGGTGATCCAACGCCGGCCCCATTTTTCGGCGACAAAGGCGGTGGTGCCGGAGCCGCAGGTGGGATCGAGCACCAGGTCGCCGGGGTCGGTGGTCATGAGGAGGCAGCGCTGGATGACCTCCGCCGCTGTTTGAACTACGAATATTTTGCCCTCCGTGCGACTCTGGACGCCCGCAGTATCTGACCAAATATTGTGGATCGGATAAAGAGGAAAGTCGTCAACGAAACGGATGTAGCGTGGGCGATTGCCTTCAATCAGCATACGACCTGCCAATACGAGCACTTTCATCCCATGGATGGTTGTCTTCCAATGCATGCCAGGGGGAGGCACATAATTACGGCCTTGATAACTAAACGTCTGATGTTCAGCTTGGCTTGCTCCTTGTGAAGTCAATTGATCGGAGACCGCCAGCCGTTCTGGTGCGTAGCCGAGATGTGCGGCGCTCTCAATGGTCGAAACCGGACGATATTTGGTTGCGCCTTCTTGCCCGGCTTCCTTTACATGAAAGAGTTGACGATACTTAATCTGCCCCCTACTTTTCGCGTACCAGACCAAGTAATCACCCGCTCGTGACAGAGTTGTTCCGCGGAATCCGGTGGTTGTCGTGAACGAAACGATACTCACAAAATTCTCCGCCCCAAACACCTCATCCATCAACTCCCGCACATGATGCAGATTCTCATCCGAAATCTGCACAAACACGCTCCCTGTCTCCGCCAGCAACTCCCGCGCCAACAGCAGCCGGTCGCGTAGGTATGTCAGATAGGAATGAATCCCCAGCTCCCAGGTATCCCGAAACGCCTTGATCTGCTCCGGCTCGGCGGTCAGGTCCTCGTCCTTGCGGTCCTTGACATCACGCTTGTTGACGAAGGGCTGGAAGTTGGAGCCGTATTTGATGCCGTAGGGCGGATCGATGTAGATCATCTGCACCTGTCCGGCCATCCCTTCCTTCTGCAGCAGCGAGTTCATCACCAGCAGCGAATCCCCGGCGATCAGACGGTTGGCGCAGCCTTTTTCGTGCTGGTAGAACTCGATGGCCTCGCGCAGCGGCAGGTTCTCGAACGGGGGTGAAAACAGGTCATGCTGATAGGTGGGGCCGGCCCTGCCCGACTTTTTCGCCTGGATGCGCTTCTGGACGTTGGCCAGCACCATGGCCGGGTCGATCCGTTCGTGGACGTGCAGTGACACCGTAGGCACTTCGAAGCTAATGCGCTCGGCCTTGCCGGTCCAGTTGAGAAAGGGATCGGACATGCGTTTGAGGGTGGCGAGGGCCTCGCGCAGAGTGTCCTCATCGTCAGATGCCAACGCATCATCGATGATCTTCTCGATCTGGCTGCGGCCGATGTCGAACTGGAGTTCCGGAGCGAGGTGGGGGTCGTAGGCCCAGCGGGTGGGTTTTTCGTCCCGATCGGTCTGGGGCGTGACCATGCCCACATCGGGGTTGTTGACCCGTTTGTCGCTGTGACGGTAGCTGGCCACTTCGATCTCGTCGCAGTCCTGCCGCCGCCGGCCGGAGGTGGCGGATGGCCGCTGGGAAGCAGGCCTCGGCCTGGACGGGGTGGCCGGCTCCGACGGGACGCTGGCATCGAGGGTGAGATCGGATTCGGCATGCTGCCCCTGCGCCCGACGCACTGAACCGCCACGGCCCTTACCTTTGACCAGAAGCCCCTGAAAAATGAGATCGGTGCGCAGCCGTTCGAATTGTTCGGGGGTGACCTCAATGCCCTGGGCCTGGGCGGCGGCCTGAAACTGCCGCCACAGCTTGCGGTTGCCAATGGAGGAATCATCCTCGGGAACCTGGGCCAGCAAGAGCCGAATCAGTTGTTCCTGTAATTCAGCGGTCATCGTCGGCAGCCGGTGTGATTCTTCGTGCTTTCATCATCAGCCCGCAGAAATCCTGTTCTTCCGCTCCCCCGCCCGAAGCGCGAACAGCACCTGCAGATAGCCTTCCTTGGGCGGGGAGGGGGGGATTGAGGGAGGCCAGCGCCCGGTGCCCTCGCGCACGTCACGCCAGTGGCAGCCTTCCGGGATGAGAAAACGGTGCATCTCCGGGAAACCGACCGGGCCCACGTCGCCGAAAAGCTCGGCGGCTTCGGCGGTCTTCTCGTCGTAAACGTCACAGATGCGTTTGAAAAGGAGCAGCGGCAGGATGTACGCCTTCCAATCGGTGCGATCGACGGCCCTGCCCCGGAGGATCTCGGCGCAGTTCCACAGGTGGGCCTTGAGCTGCTGTAGATTCAGGCATCCGGTTATCGTCTTGTAGCGGGGTTGCAATGCAGAGTCATTCATGGCCATCGAAATACATTGTATCCGAAGTCAGGCATGACCCCCGTAAACAAAACGAGGGTTTGTTTTACTTCTGCCCCCGACTTTTCCAAGGCACGGTTGTTTTGTTGCATTGTACCCCGAAAAAAGGCCCGATTTTGGGCAAATCGGGCCGGACTTCTGGTCATTTTGGGGGGCGGATTCAACTCCCAAGTGCAACTCCTGATGAACAGGTGGGTGAGACGCTGAGCCTGGTGGATGACGCCAAAAGGAAAAAGCGCGGGTGCGATCCTCCCGGACCCTACCAGCTATGTCGTGCCTTTTTGTTTTGGCGTGACCTCTCACGCAATATTGGCTGCTATCGTCGCCGATGGATGGTCACTGTTGGCAATGCCGATTCGCTGTATTTTTCAACTCTTTAATAACTAAAGTTTCGGGGTTCAAAAAAGCCGTGAACCTATGTATAAGATATTGAT
>CAYUPV010000132.1:0-8008 GCA_964445885.1 uncultured Methylococcales bacterium | reverse complement strand
CCGGAGAGAACCGCTTCCAAATGTCGGACATCGATGCCGGCGGCTTCCGCGACCCGGGCAATTCCCCGGTGCCGGATCACATGTCCCAGGGCGATCAGGAACACTTCCGGATTATCGTCCATGTAGGTTTCGGCCAGGTATTCCGGAATTTCCTCTTCCCGGAAGAACTCCATGGGATCATAGGGTTTCGTTTTCAGCATGGGGGTTGCCTCCTACTGTTCCGCCGCCATCTGAATGGCGCGTTGATTGTCCTGCTGTTGGGTGGATTTGTCGCCACTACACAAGAGCACGATGATTTGACCGCTGCGCCGGCAGAAATACACCCGGTAACCCGGGCCGGTGAAGACTTGACGCCTATCTGCCAAAGGGAGAGGGGAGGACCGGTTCATGCGACTGCCCTGCCACCACAGGTTGCCATCGGCCAGCAAACTTCATATCATCGATAGCTCAATGATTCCAAGCAATAAAATTTGTTGGTACAAACCCATATATGCAACTTTATTTGCAGTTCAATCAAATATGTTATCGGGATGGTTTGAGTCCGTCCCGAACCATTGCCTCATTTCTCAAGCAGAAATTTCTTTCAATCAACCCATAATTCAAGGACATACGTATAATGGCAGGTCGCAACCATCTCTATATCCCTGGCCCCACCAATACACCCGATTCGGTGCTGAGCGCCATGCACGTACCGATGGAAGACCATCGGGCCCCCGATTTCCCTAACTTGGTCAAACCTTTGTTCGAAGATCTGAAGAAGATCTTTGTCACCGAGACCGGGCAGGTGTTCATCTTTCCCGCCACCGGTACTGCCGGCTGGGAAGTTGCCTTGGCCAACACCCTGTCTCCGGGGGACAAGGTGCTTTCCTATCGTTTTGGCCAGTTTAGCCATCTTTGGATCCAGTCGGCCCAGCGGTTGGGACTGAACGTGGAATATCACGAGGTTCCCTGGGGCGAAGGGGTACCCCTCGAACATCTGGCGCAGCGGCTGAAGAAAGACACCCACCACGAAATCAGGGCCCTGTTGATCTGCCATAACGAAACCGCAACGGGAGTCACCAATGATCTGGCCGCCATCGGCCAGATTTTGGACGACAGCAACCATCCGGCCCTGTTCATGATCGACGGGGTCAGCGCTATCGGCAGCATCGAATTTCGCATGGATGACTGGAAGGTGGACGTCGCTCTGACAGGCTCGCAGAAAGGGTTGATGTTGCCCGGCGGCAACGCTTACGTGTGTTTCAGCCCAAGAGCCTTGGAAATGCGCCACAGCGCCAGACTCCCGCGCAGTTTCCTCAATATAGAGGATCAGCTCCAGGCCAACAAGGATGGCTATTTCCCCTATACGCCCAACACCGCCATGCTCCACGGACTGCGTAAAGTGCTCGGCCTGTTGTTGGAGGAGGGCATGGACAATGTCTACGCCCGTCATCAACGCCTGGCAGAAGGCGTGCGGCGTGCGGTCCTGGAGGGTTGGGGACTGGAATTGTGTGCTCGCGACCCCAAGTGGTATTCCGACACCGTTTCCGCCATCGTGGTTCCCGAAGGTTTCGACGCCCGTGACGTGATGAACGTCGCCTACCAGCGCTACAACCTCTCTCTTGGCGGGGGCCTGGCGGAAGTGGCAGGCAAGGTCTTCCGTATCGGCCACTTGGGAGACAATAACGAACTGATGCTCGCCAGCGCCATCGTCGGTGCAGAGATGGCCATGCGCGACGTAGGCATCGATGTCAAGCCTGGCAGCGGCATTGCCGCGGCGATGGAATACTGGCGAGAAACCGCAGCGCCTCTCCCAGGAAAATAATTCCAATCTTATCCTGCCCGGGCCGATAATGGCCCGGGTGTCCTGACAGGAAGCCAACGTGACCCGCCCCACCGTCATTCTTACCGCCCGCTGGCCAGCGCCGGTGGAAGCCGAATTCATGACCCGCTATGAAGTCACCTTCAATCGGGACGATCACCCTTTTGCCCCCGATGAACTGCAACAGGCATTGCGCAACTTCGACGCAGTGTGCCCCACAGTGGTCGATCCGCTCACGGCAGAGGTAATGGCAGTGGAACCGTTGCGCTGCCGGATCCTGGCCAATTTCGGTGTGGGGGTAAACCATATCGACCTGCAAAGGGCCAAGGCCCTGGGCATCATCGTCACCAATACTCCCGGGGTACTCACCGACTGCACCGCCGATCTGGCCCTGACTCTGCTCCTCATGGTAGCCCGCCGTGCGGGAGAGGGTGAGCGACTGGTCCGCTCCGGAGGATGGAAAGGCTGGCGTCCGACCCAGCTGTTGGGCACCAGGGTCAGCGGCAAGACCCTGGGAATCATCGGCATGGGCAGGATTGGCCAGGCCGTGGCCAGCCGCGCCGTGTACGGCTTCGGAATGAAGATCCTCTATTATCATCCCCGGCCACTGGGAGACGATGTTCTCGCTGGTTTGCTGGCAGAAGGCTGCAGCACTATCGACGAATTGTTGCCACATTGTGATTTCGTTTCATTGCACTGTCCCGGAGGCACCCGGAACCGCCATCTCATCGATGGATATAGATTGAGTCTGATGTCACCCCATGCCTATCTCATCAACACCTCCCGCGGTGACGTGGTAGACACTGAAGCGCTGATTCATGCCCTCAAAGATGGCGGTCTCAACGGCGCAGGACTCGATGTATACGAAAACGAACCCCAGCTGAATCCTGAGCTGGCCACACTGGACAATGTGGTGTTACTTCCACATCTGGGTAGTGCCACTAACGAGACACGTGAAGCCATGGGCTTCAGAGTATTACAAAACCTGGATGCCTTCTTCAGCGGCCAAACACTTCCCGATCAGATCTGTTGATTCATGTGGCCCCCGGACCATCTTCCCTTTTCCATCCCTGAAATACACGCGCTGGCAAAAAAAGCACGGCCGGCATTCGAGGCTTGTTGTGAGCGACTTCATCTCAATGCCGACCTGACTCCATGGCTCGAATCGGCCTATCTACCCCTGGCTGCCTGGATCGTCCGTCACAAAACGGAAAGCCCGATGATCGTGGGGATCAATGGCGCCCAGGGGACGGGTAAATCAACCTTGACGGCGCTGCTCACGACAATGATTGACACCGGCTTTGAGCTGAAAGTGACCGGGTTTTCCATTGACGACATTTATTTGACCCGGGCCGAACGCGAACATCTGGCCACGGTCATCCACCCGCTGATGCGCACTCGTGGCGTCCCAGGTACCCATGATGTGGCCCTGGGCCTCAAAACCCTGCAGGCACTCAAAAATGCCCACCCTGGGGACATCACCCCAATCCCTGCCTTCGACAAAGCAGTGGACGACCGCAAACCCGTCTCCCAGTGGCCCGTCTGGCGGGGCAGGGCGGATATCATCCTGTTCGAGGGGTGGGGCGTGGGAGCCCGGCCTCAACCAGAGCCAGCCCTGGCGTCACCGATTAACGATCTGGAGCGACTGGAAGATCCTGATGGAAGGTGGCGCCGCTTTGTCAACGAGCAGCTCAAGGGACCCTATCAGCGCCTGTTTGGGCTCCTCGATAGTTTGATCATGCTCAAAGTTCCGAATATGGAATGTGTGTTCCGCTGGCGACTCGAACAAGAGCGCCGGCTGATGAAATCCAGCCGTGCCCATCCAGGCCGAAAGCTGAGACTGATGAGCGAGACCGAACTGCGCCGATTCATCCAGCACTACGAACGTTTGACCCGCTGGATGATCGATGAAATGCCCGCACGGGCCGATGTGGTGCTCGAGCTGGGTGTTGATCATCAAATCCATGAAATCAAGGTGAACCGAGACTGATGCCAACCTTAAAACAAACCCTCTTCGCATTGTGGCAGTATCCGCTGCCTCATCATGCCCTCTCCAGGTTGATGGGCAATCTGACCCATAGCCGGATTCCCTGGCTCAAGAATCTGCTCATCCGGGGATTCAGCCGCTGGTTCGATATCGATATAAACGAAGCGGTCAACTCCGACCCCCAGGATTACCCATGCTTCAATGATTTCTTCACCCGCCAGTTGAAACCCGGAGCCAGACCGACTCCTGAAGATCAAAATATCGTGATCAGTCCAGCCGACGGTGCCATCAGTCAAATCGGCACCCTGACTTCCCAATGGCTGATCCAAGCCAAGGGCAGAGATTATTCGGTCAGTGCCTTGCTTGGAGAACCTGAAATTGGCTCACCATTCAACGAGGGTGAATTCGCAACCATTTATCTGTCGCCGCGCGACTATCACCGTGTCCACATGCCCGTCAGCGGAACCCTGAGACAGATGATCCATGTTCCGGGACGGCTGTTCAGCGTCAATCCCGCCACCGCCGCCGCCGTGGACAATCTGTTTGCCCGCAATGAGCGGGTAGTGTGCCTGTTCGATACTGAGGCAGGCCCCATGGCCTTGGTGCTTGTCGGGGCCTTACTGGTGGCGAGCATCGAGACAGTCTGGCACGGCGTCGTCACTCCACCCAGCCAACGGGAAACCCGACACTGGCACTATGCCGAAGGTGATATCCGTCTGCAACGGGGAGATGAAATGGGACGCTTTAACATGGGATCCACCGTCATCATTCTGTTCAGCCGCGAAGCTGTCCGCTGGGCGAATCCTGCCCCCGGGAGAGAATTGAAGATGGGAGAAGCCATCGGCGATCTCACCCTGAAATCATCCTCAACAGCTTAGAATTCTATCCCCTGCTGGCCTTTGATACCCTGCTGAAAAGCATGTTTGATCGGCCGCATCTCAGTCACCGTATCGGCAACCTCGATGACTTCAGCCGGCGCATTCCTCCCAGTCAGGATCAAGTGCAGCCAGGCCGGTTTTTGCTCACGGATGAAGTCAGCGATCTCCTCTCCAGCGAGCCAGCCGTAACCGCAACAGTAATTGATCTCATCGAGCACCACCAGATCGAACTGCTCACTCAAGATCTTCTGTTGGCTGAATTGCCAGATCTCACGGGAGGTTCTTCGGTCCTGCTCCGGATTTTTGGTGTCCCAGGTGAATCCATCCCCCAGGGCGTGCCATTGCATATTATCGAACCGAGCCGCGGCACGCTGCTCCCCAGTCTGCCACCGGCCTTTGATGTACTGGATCACGCATACCTGCATCCCCCAGCCCGCGGCACGGAAAGCCACGCCAAACGCACTGGATGACTTTCCCTTACCATCACCGGTATGAACCAACACACGTCCCTGCCGTTGGTGACGTGGTTTCAATGGCCGTTCAGATAACGCTCCAGGGTTTCAGGAGGCACATAACCGGGTAGGACTTCCCCCTTATCAGTCACGATCATCGGGGTGCCACTCACCCCGAAGTCCTCACCCATTTGCATGTGTTCGTCCACCGGATTGTCACACGACTTCATCTCTATCGGTTGTCCCTGTTTGGCCATGGTCAAGGCTTTGTGCCGGTCTTTGGCACACCAGACGGCAATGGCCTTTTTATAGGAATCAGAGCCTTTGCCCGCCCGGGGATAGAACATATAACGCACCCGGATCCCCCGCTTCAGGTAGTCATCGATCTGAGAATGCAGCCTGCGGCAATAGCCACAATCAATATCGGTGAATACGGTGATGGTGTGTTTTGGTTTGTCTGGTGAGAATATGATCATGTCATTCTCACTGGTCGTTGCCAGTGCCTTGAGACGGGCTTGCCCCAACCTGGATTCGGTGATATCAGCCCGCTTCTCCAAATCGATCAAATGCCCCCGCAACAGATAACGGCCATCCTTGGAGACATAAAAAATACGTGGACCGATCGCCACTTCGTACACACCGGGAATTTCCGCTTCACGAATGGATTCTATTTTGCCACCGGGCATGAATTTAGACAGCGCCTGGCGTAGCCCTTCATGCTCCTTGCTCTCCCCTGCCTGAAGAGTCAGGGAGACCAGTGCGAGAATCGCGAACAATACTTGCTTCATAATTTCCTCTTTAATGGAAAAGCCGTTGTATATCCAAAAAAAATGCCAATGCCATCAGGGCGAATAGAATGGTCATGCCAATCTGCTGTGCCATGGCAATGGTTTCATCGGATAGGGGTCTGCCACGCACGCCCTCAATCAGATAGAATAGCAGGTGTCCACCATCGAGCACTGGGATAGGCAGAAGGTTCAAAACCCCCAAACTGATACTCACTATGGCAAGAAATCTAAGGAAATAGTTCAATCCCAATGCCGCCGATTGTCCTGCATACTGGGCAATACTGATCGGACCGGACAGATTCTTGACCGATGCCTCACCGATCACCATCTTTCCCATCATTTTCAACGTCAACCAGGAAAACTCAGCGGTTTTACCCACCGCCGTGGTCAAGGCATCAAGGGGTCCGAGTCGATAGGTCACCTTCAGGTTCTCGTACAGACCTTCAGGGATTTTCACACCTGCACCTATCTGCCCTATCTCCTTGCCATTTTGATCGGTAACGGCTTTTGGTATCAACGACAGGGATAACCGGGTTCCCCCGCGCTTAACCTCAAACTGAAGCAAATGCCCCGGATTCTTCCTGACGACCTCCACCAGCTGGCGCCAGTCTGCGATTTCCTCCCCGTTCACAGCCATGACCTTGTCACCTGGCTGTATTCCCGCCTGCTCTGCAGGGGATCCTGGTTCGACCCGTTCGATCACAGGAGGTATGGGCGGCTCCCAAGGCTTCAGACCCAACTGTTGTCCCAGCTTGGCAGGGTCATCGATGAGTTCCCTGGGAATCTCCAGGATCTTTATCTCGCGATCTCCTTGAGGGGTTCTTACTTCGATGCGGATTTTCCGGCCTTTCATCATTTCTGCTGTGAGCCGACCGATGACCTGACTCCAGGTAGGGGTCCGCTCTTCTTCCACCGCTATTATTTCATCCCCTCTCTGGAACCCGGCTTCCGCCGCCAGGGACTGCGGAGGTACTGACGCGACGATAGGCTTGAGGCCGACTTCACCGGTAATGAGCACTACCCAGTACAATCCCACGGCCAATAAAAGATTGAACAAGGGACCAGCGGCAACGATGGCAATGCGTTTACCAAGCGATTGGCGGTTGAAAGCATATGCAAGATCTGCCTCAGCCACTTCTCCCTCGCGCTCATCCACCATTTTGACGTATCCACCCAGGGGAAGAGCGCCAATCACGAATTCCGTATCCTGCGGAGTGCTCTGATAACGCCATAATGGCGAGCCGAAACCGATTGAAAACCGCAGCACCCTGACGCCCACCTTGCGGGCGACCAGGAAATGGCCGAATTCATGGAAAGTAATCAGGACACCTATGGCAACGATAAAGAAGAACAGATTGTAGGCAAAGGATTCCATGACTCTCTCCCGGGCAGTCTAAGCTATCTGACGTGTGGCAAAACGGCGTGCCTCGGTATCAGCCACCAGTACACTTTCCAAATCCTCCGCAGTAGTCGCAGGCAGAACCTCGAGGGTTTTACCGATCACCTCGGCGATACCGGTGAAAGGGATCCGGCCATCCAGAAATGCTGCCACGGCCACTTCGTTGGCCGCATTGAGCAATGCGGGCGCAGTTCCACCGGCACGGGCGGCTTCGAAGGCCAGGCGTAGACAGGGGAAGCGTTCGAGATCGGGGGGGCGGAAATCCAGCCTGGCCACCTCGAACAAATCCAACGCCTCTACCCCGGATTCAATCCTATCCGGCCACGCCAAACCGTAAGCGATTGGGATGCGCATATCCGGGTTACCGAGTTCTGCCAACACCGATCCATCTTCATAATCCACCAAGGAATGAATCACGCTCTGAGGATGAATGACCACCTGGATGCGCTCCGGAGGCAGGGCGAACAGCAGACTGGCCTCGATCACCTCCAGGCCCTTGTTCATCATGGTGGCCGAATCGACTGAAATTTTCTTTCCCATATCCCATTTCGGGTGCGCCACCGCTTCCTCCGGTGTGACCCTGGCCAGATTTTCCAGAGGGGTATCGAGAAAAGGTCCACCCGAGGCCGTCAACAGGCTCTTGCTCACGCCGGCGGGATCCTTTCAGGCGTGATGCAGGTGGGAAGCGCTACGTTTAGCGCAA
>CAYUPV010000131.1:0-8045 GCA_964445885.1 uncultured Methylococcales bacterium | reverse complement strand
CAGGAGGGGCCGGTGGAAATCTGCCAGCGCTGGTAGTCGAATTGTTTACCCAGATCGACGCCGTTGTCATCATTTAGATAGATATTGGCGAGATAATCCAGCTTCCCCCGCCACGCCAGCCCTCCTTGTCGGAAAACATCGTAACTGATATCGGCGCCCACATTGGTTTGCGAGAACCAACCCTCCAGCTTGTCGCCGACCCGAATGGTTCCGCCGGTCGCGGGGAAAAAGTCGATGTCTGGTCTGGCTGCCGGGTTACTGTCAAAATGAATCCCGGTCTGTAGATGCAGAAGCGCCCTCAACCGCCGCCATTCACGTTGTCGCAGGTGACGATCTATCCTCGCTATCACCTCTTTCCAGGCATCATCGAGATGCTGCCTTGCCAACGTCAATTCAGCCCTGGCTTTGGCCTCTTCTCCCAGATCGGCATAGGCCAGTGCCAAGTATAGGTGGGCCGATTTGAAATCCGGGTGTCTCGAGAGCAATTGCTGCAGATGCTGTACCGCCAAATCAGGACGATCAGCCCGATAGGCACACAAACCGGCCCAATACAGAACGACTGGTGATCTCACCTTCAGGAGGATTTCCTCGAAGAGGGGTAAGGCTGCTTGGTAGCCACCGGCATAATACAGCCGGACAGCCTGTTTCAGCCTATTACGATAATAGTTCTTTGCGTATTCGGATAGCCGGGGAAGGGGTTGGTCAAACTGATTTCCATCAGGAGGCGTCAGAGCATTCGCCTTGGGCTGCCATGACAACCACAGTAAAAGTCCGACAGTGACAATCAATCGGCATCGGGTACTGTTTTTTCCATCTAAAGACATATTCTTGTTCTTGCTTTGGATATTTCAGGATATCAGAGATTATTCAGTCCGTTGGGTTGACAACCATACAGCTTAAAGCCGAAGTAGGATGCGAATTCTGTGTATATCCGGTCAATTTGCCATCGATTGGCCACCATCGATGGCGACAGCGTGCAAAGTAAAGGGACGAAATAACGGGTGGTCTGAATTATTTTCTCCAAATCAATTTTTTTAATATCACAAACGTGACCTAACATACAAGTTCTTCAGCCAGGATGCGGAAAAACAGAAATAATACGAGATAGATAATTAATTTTATTTCATATATATTTACAATCACCGCAACACTGTTATCGCTTCCTTCAAAAATGATGTCTTGCCCCAGCTGCATTTATACGGGTATATTAATCAGCAAGCTCACATGCCATGCACCGACAATCAAGCATCAGGTTTGAAGTCAGCAAAAGAAAAATCTTCATGACTATTACGAGCCAATTGATTTCCCCGGTTACTGAGGATTCACCCTGCGGTGAAAATCTCGAATACGACGGTCGTTTCCTGGAAATGGAACAAGCCACTGAAGGTTCCCCTGAGCATATGATGGGCGATGAGAACCTTCCGGCTGAAGAGCCGGACTGGAAGAAAGCCAAGGAATTGGCCCTTTCCCTGCTGAACGAGACCCGGGATCTTCGGGTTGCCGTCCAACTGACACGGGCTCTGGCCCATACCGATGGATTCTCGGGGGTAGAGGAGGGCTTGGCCTTGATCCGGGAATACCTGGAACGCTATTGGGACTGCCTGCATCCCCAACTGGACCCGGAAGAAGACAACGATCCCACCTTCCGTCTCAATACCTTGGAAACCCTGGATGACCCAGGCGCCTTCGTCAGTGCTGTCAAGGAAATTCCCTTGGTCGAAGCCAAGGGCATCGGCCACTTCACCTTGCACGACGTGGAAGCCGCGACTAACGGTGAAAATGAGGAACTCAAGCCGGAACTGATCGCCGCCGCCTTTCATGAAGCCGATCCAGAGTCTCTGCAGCAAACCAGGGAACACATCGACAGCGCTGCCGAACACCTGCAAGCCATCCGCAAACTGTTGGCGGAAAAGGTCGATCCAGAGCTGGTGCCACCTTTCAAAAAACTCACCGGCTTGTACGAACATTTGCAAGACACTTTTTCCCGCTTCGAACCGGCGGCGGCTCAAGACACTGGCGTTTCAGGGTCAGCAGCCGCAACGGGGGGAGATCTGGCCGTATCCCCACCCGTCAAAGGCTTCCGCAGCCGCGAGGAGATCGCCAGAACGCTGGAACAGATGTGCGAGTATTTCGAACGCCACGAGCCCACCAGTCCCGTTCCCCTGCTGCTGCAACGCGCCAAACGCCTGATGACCATGAACTTCATCGAACTGGTGGAAGAGCTGGCGAATGATGGTTCCCACCAGGCGGCCAATAGCCTTGGAATGAAAAGCGAAGAAGATTAAATTATCTAACAGGAGGACTCATCGTCATGGCCACAGAAAGTAGTCAGAAATTCATCGCCCGCAACCGCGCCCCCAGGGTGCAAATCGAGTACGACGTGGAACTCTACGGCGCCGAGAAGAAGATTCAGCTGCCGTTCGTCATGGGTGTGATGGCAGATCTATCCGGGAACCCGGAAGACCCCCTTCCCCCGGTCAGCGAACGCAAGTTCCTGGAATTCGACGTGGACAATTTCGACGACCGCCTCAAAGCCGTCAAACCAAGAGCCACCTTCCGGGTTCCCAACACCCTCACCGGCGAAGGAGAATTGACTGTAGACATCAGCTTCGAAAGCCTGGACGACTTTTCACCGGCCGCAGTCGCCCGCAAGGTGGATGCGCTCAACCAGCTACTGGAAGCCCGGACCCAACTGGCCAACCTGCTGACGTATATGGATGGCAAGACCGGGGCCGAGGAGCTGATTGCCAAGGTCCTGACCGATCCAGCGCTGCTACAGACCCTGGCAGCCACCCCCAAACCCCAAACCGAAGACGAGCAACCACAACAGGAGGAGGGCTAAACCATGGCGGAAACCGAGACCAGTGCAGTCGAGACCCAGGAAGCAGCAGCACTTGACGAGGGTCAATTCGCCCAGTTGCTGGAAAAAGAATTCAAACCCAAGAGTGACCGGGCGAAGGAAGCCATCGAGCATGCAGTCCGCACCCTGGCGGAACAGGCCCTGTCCGAAACCGCCCTGATCTCCGAGGATGCCGTTCGCTCCATCGAGTCCATTATCGCCGAGATCGACCAGAAGCTCTCCGAACAACTCAACCAGATCATTCATCACCCCAACTTCCAGCAACTGGAGAGCACTTGGCGGGGTATGCATTACCTGATTTCCAACACCGAAACCGACGAAATGTTGAAGATCAAGATCTTCAACATCCCGAAGAAGGAACTCCACAAGACCCTCAAGAAATACAAGGGCACCAAGTGGGACCAAAGCCCCGTCTTCAAAAGGATCTATGAAGAGGAGTACGGCCAGTTCGGAGGCGAGCCCTATGGCTGCCTGATTGGCGACTATCAATTCGACCACAGTCCCCAGGACGTTGAATTGCTGCGGGAGATGTCCAAGGTCTCCGCCGCTGCTCATTGTCCCTTCATCGCCGCCGCCGCCCCCTCCCTGCTCAACATGGAAAGCTGGCAGGAACTGAGTCAGCCCCGGGATCTGGTCAAGATCTTCCAGACACCGGAATACGCTTCCTGGCGCTCGCTCAGGGAATCGGAGGATTCGCGCTATCTTGGCCTCACCATGCCGCGTTTTCTTGGACGCCTGCCTTACGGCAGCCGTACCGAACCGGTGGAGGAATTCGACTTCGAAGAAGCGGTGGATGGCGATCATCACAGGTTCCTGTGGATCAATTCCGCCTACGCCATGGGCACCAATATCACCCGTGCCTTCAAACTCTATGGCTGGTGTACCCGGATCCGCGGTATCGAATCGGGGGGAGAAGTCGCCAATCTGCCCACTTATACCTTCCCCACCGACGACGGCGGGGTAGACATGAAATGCCCTACCGAAATCGCCATCAGCGACCGCCGCGAAGCCGAGTTGGCCAAGTGCGGGCTGATGCCGTTGCTGCACAAGAAGAACTCGGACTTCGCCGCCTTCATCGGCGCCCAGTCCCTGCATCAGCCGGCCGAATACGACGATCCGGACGCCACTGCCAACGCCCGACTGGCAGCCCGCCTCCCTTATCTGTTCGCGGTCTGCCGCTTTGCCCACTATTTGAAGGCGATCGTGCGGGACAAAATCGGCTCCTTCAAGGAACGGGAGGATATGGAAAAGTGGCTCAACAACTGGATCATGAATTATGTGGAACCCGATCCCGCCAACGCAAGCGAGGAAGCCAAAGCGAAACGCCCCCTGGCGGCGGCAGAAGTCAAGTTGGAGGAAGTCGCTGAGGATCCCGGTTACTACCGCTCCGTGTTTTACCTCAGACCTCATTATCAACTGGAAGGACTGACCGTTTCCCTGCGACTGGTCTCCAAACTGCCTTCACAGAAGGAAGGACAGTGAATCGGCCTGTTTCATACATCCATTGACAACAAAGGAGAACAACCATGGCAATCGATATGTTCTGCAAGATCGACGGCATTGATGGCGAATCGACCGACGACAAGCACAAAAACTGGATCGAGATCCTCAGCTACAATTGGGGCGTCAGCCAACCGGTGTCCATGGCCAGCGGAACCGGTGGCCGCACGGGCGGACGGGCCGACTTCCAGGATTTCAATCTCACCAAGATACTGGACAAGGCCAGCCCTAATCTGGCGCTTTACTGCGCCAACGGTAAGCATATCCCCAAGATCGAGATGCAGCTCTGTCTGGCCACCGGGGAAAAACACACGTTCATGAAATACACCTTGGAAGACGTCGTGGTCAGCTCGGTCACTCCCGGGGGGGCTGCTGGCGCAGGAGAAACGCGGCCACTGGAATCTGTCACCTTCAACTACGGCAAGATCGAATGGGAATACACCCCTATCGATCAAACCGGCAAGAAGGGTGCCGCAGTCAAGCAGGGTTGGGACTTGGAAGCCAACAAGCAGAAATAAGGGATGGAAGCCGAAGAAGCCCTGCAACAGGGAAACATCGACGAAGCGCTTTCGTCACTGGAAAACCGGATCCGCCAGGATCCGGCCACTCCTGCCCCCAGAATCTTTCTGTTCCAGATTCTCGCACTTCGGGGAGACTGGGAGCGTGCCTTACGGCAGCTGAAGACCCTCGGTGAACTGGATCCGGGGACCCTGGCCATGGCGTGGTGCTACCGAAATGCCATTCAGTGCGAGATTTTGCGGGAAAAGGTGTTTCAGGGGGAATTGTCACCCTCGCTCATCGGTGAACCCGGCGCTTGGACAGCTCTGCTGCTGGAAGCACTGAAGCTGACCGTTCAGGGCCACGCCGATCAGGGAACTTCCCTGCGCAGACAGGCATTCGAACAGGCACCGGCCAGCGCCGGTATTGTAGACGACAAACCCTTTGCCTGGATTGCCGACGCCGACTCCCGTATCGGACCAATGCTGGAGTTGATGCTGGAAGGACGCTATGGCTGGGCCCCCTTCGACACCATTGCCGAACTCCACATCGAGGAACCCACCGATCTGCGTGATCTGATCTGGATTCCGATCCATATCCATTGGACTAATGGAGGAAAAGCCCACGGACTGATGCCGAGCCGCTATCCCTTCTCCTACCGGCAGGAGGATCCAGCTCTGGCCCTGGCGCGAAAAACCGTCTGGGAAAACTGCGGTGGGGAATTCTACCAGGGCTATGGGCAACGCATGTGGGCCACCGACCGGGATGAATTTCCCCTTCTGACGTGTCGCCACATCCAGATGCAAACCGCGGAGGATTGAACCATGGCCCGATCCAGGGCGAAAGCGTATCTACCCTCCCTCCTCGACCGACTGGCCGACAGCTGGAGCGAGCGAGACGCCGTGGAACAAATCTACCATCGTTTGCAACAACTGGAGCGGCAACTGGCTGATCTCGACAAAAATGCCAGGGAACAGCGTACCGCATTGGAACAACAGCACCAGCAACAGTTGGAACGATTGGAACTCATGAATGGACTGACCCGCACCTGGGACGACATCCGCGAGTGTGTACGCCGCGACCTGGAATGGTTGTTCAATGCCCATGGCTATGCCCCTGCCGGAGATCTCGACTCACGCCCACACTGCCGACGCTCGGTCATCAATTACGGCCTACCCGACCTCACTGGCCGTACCGCCGCCAGCATTGACGCACGGGCGCTGGAACGCCAACTGGAAGAGACCATCGCCGCCTTCGAACCGAGGATACTGCGACAAACTCTCAAGGTCCGGCTGGATCTCGATGCTTCCGACCTCGATCACAACAGCCTGATTCTGGAGATCCGGGGCCGCTTGTGGACCGAACCGACCCCACTCTATTTGCACCTCAAATCGCGGCTGGATCTGGAGGACGATGTGGCCAGTGTCATCGAATTCCAGGCGTAGATCATGGATCCACGGCTACTCGACTACTATGAACAGGAACTCCAGTACATCCGTGAGATGGGACGTGAGTTTGCCAAGGCGTATCCCAAAATCGGGGCCCGCCTGGACCTGGATAGTTTCGAATGCGCCGATCCGTACGTGGAGCGCCTGCTGGAAGGCTTTGCTTTCCTGAGCGCACGCATTCAGCTCAAACTGGATGCTGAATTTCCCCGCTTCACCCAGCACCTGCTCGAACTGATCTACCCCAATTATCTCGCTCCGGTCCCGTCGATGGCAGTGGTTCGATTCACCCCGGATCTCGAAAGCGTCCCCCCTGAAGGCTGTCTTCTCGACCGCGAGACCCGACTCTATGCCTCCGCCACTGACCGGCAACACTCGCGGGTACAACTCCATACCGGCAACGAAGTCGATCTGCGCCCCTTGCAGCTGACCGAAGCAGTTTACCTGACGCCTGCCAGCCTCGACCCCGAAAAGCTCGCGGGCACCGGTTACAAAGCTGCACTGCGACTGTCGCTGCGCACTGCCATGGAATTACCCCTGGCTGCCATGAGCGGCCTCGACCGGCTGGTGTTTTTCCTCTCCGGCAGTGGCCGTGTCCCCTGGCAGCTCCATGAGTGGATTCACGCCCGCACCACCGCTGTGGTGGTGGAATCCGGCCAGGACCGCTCCCTCCGATTGTCAAGGAACGTCGTCTTCCCGCTCGGAATGACTGCAGAAGAAACCCTGCTGCCGTTAGACAGGCGAAACTTCCAGGGCTATCGAATGCTGCAGGAGTATTTCGCCTTTCCTGAACGCTTCCGTTTCTTTGGCGTGGGGGGACTGGAACCCTCGTTGGAGGCAAACCCAGCCCAAGAATTTACCATCACCCTCTTGTTCGACCGTGAAAACCCCGATCTCGAGGGCGTCGTCAACGCCGATCACTTCGCCCTGCACTGTGCCCCGGTGGTCAACCTGTTTTCCCGACGCTGCGATCGCATCCATATCGATCCCGGCAAAAACGAGTACCACATCGTGGTCGATCGTACCCGCCCTCTCAGCTACGAGGTCCATTCCGTCCGCAAGGTGGAAGGCTACAGTGAAGGCGCAACCCCGCTGTGTGAATTTCAGCCCTTCTATCAGCTGTCCCACCACACTTCCCACAATGGTGGCGCCTACTATACGGTGCAACGACGCCCATACACTACCTCAGGAGATACAGACTACGTTGCCCATGAGCTGTTTCTCTCCCTCGTCGTTGAACAGCAGCCCCCTTTTCCAGCCGATCTCAAGCAATTGGGACTGGAAACACTGTGCACCAATCGTGACTTGTGCCGCCGCCTGAGCCTTGGCGGACGACTGACCGACTTCCATCTCGAGACCGGTGCCCCGGTGACCGAAGTGCGTGCCATCGCTGGTCCCTCTTCCCCCCGGGCCACCTTCGCGGAAGGGGAATATGCCTGGCGCCTGATCAGCCATCTGAGCCTGAATTATCAAGCGCTGAACAGTGCCGAAACCCTGCGGGAGATACTCGCCCTTTACGCTCCCATCGCCGAGCCGGTGGTGCGTCGTCAGATCGAGGGACTGATCTCAGTGAGCGGTCACCCTGTAGTCCACCGCTTGCCTGGCAAAGGCCCAATGACTTTTGGACGGGGCACGGAAATCCGGCTCGAGTTCGACACCAAGGCCTTCGAAGGTGGCACCCCTTTCCTGCTTGGAGTCATTTTGAACCGGTTTTTAAGAAGCTATTGCACGATCAATAGTTT
>CAYUPV010000130.1:0-8111 GCA_964445885.1 uncultured Methylococcales bacterium | reverse complement strand
GGGGGCGGGGTTGGGGGAAAAATGTACTGAAGGCAGTGGATTCCGGTGATCTGGAAACCGCCAAGGAAGCCTATCGCAAGGCAGTGCCCGTGATCGATTCCATGGTCAACAAGGGGATCATTCACAAGAACAATGCGGCACGCAAGAAAAGCCGCCTCAATGCGCGCGTCAAGTCGCTGGTTCAGTCAGCCACCTGAGACCCAAGATTCTCCGTAGGGACTTCTTTCCCTGCGGTAACCTCGAGCCTGTTCGAATGGAATTTGCCCGGATTCTCCGCTTCACAGTAGCGCCAGATTGTCCCGGTGAATGAGTTCGGGCTCGTCCACATAGCCCAGTATTTCCGCGATTTTTGAGCTGGACGTTCCAAGGATCCGGCGTGCCTCATCGGCACTGTAATTGATCAGACCGCGGGCGATCTCGGTGCCATTTTCGTCGTAACAGGCGACCACGTCACCTCGCTGAAACCCTCCTTCCACGGCCTTCACACCGACCGGCAGCAGACTGGTTCCGCGCTGGGTGACGGCTGTCACCGCGCCGGCATCCAGGATCAGACGTCCACTGACCCGGAAGTGCCCCACCAACCAGCGCTTGCGCGCATCCAGGGGCTCGCTGTCGGGGATCAGAAAAGTGCCATGAGGTTCACCCCGGATCAGGCGGGGAATGACGTCCGGTTCGTGGCCGCCTGCGATGACGGTGCTGGTGCCGGATCTCGCTGCCAGGCGGGCGGCGCTGACTTTGGTGGCCATGCCTCCACGACCCAGTCCTCCCCGGCTGCCGCCAGCCATTTTTTCGAGTTCCGGATTTCCCGCGCTGGTTTCGGAAATCAGCTTGGCATTGGGGCGGAGCCGTGGATCTTTTTCATACAGGCCTGCCTGGTCGGTGAGAATGATGAGGAGATCCGCCTCAATGAGATTGGCGACCAAGGCGCCCAGGGTGTCGTTGTCGCCGAAACGGATCTCGTCAATGACCACGGTATCGTTCTCGTTGACGATGGGAATGACGCCGTGGCTCAATAGAGTAGTGAGGGTACTGCGGGCGTTGAGATAGCGCTGGCGATGGGTAAGATCCTCGTGAGTCAGCAGGATCTGGGCGGTGCGGCGGCCGTGGCGCTGGAATTGGGTTTCATAGGCTTGTATCAGGCCTGCTTGGCCGACCGCGGCTGCAGCCTGCAATTCGTTCAGGTTCTCGGGGCGTGTCCGCCAACCCAGGCGGGCCAACCCCTCCGCCACGGCGCCGGAGGAGACCAACAGTGTTTCCCGTCCCTGTTCCCAGAGTTCTGCGATCTGGTCCGCCCACTGGCCCAGCGCATGGTGATCCAGGCCACGTCCCCCTCTCGTCAGCAGGGAACTGCCGATCTTGACGATGACCTTACGAGCATTCTTGAATGCGTCCCTGCTGCGCATCCTGCTCCTCGAGGAAATTCATGATGGCATGGGTCAGTTTGCGCGTGCCTTGGCCGCTGATGGCGGAAATGGGAAACACCGGTCCATCCCAATCGAGCAGTTCGATTATCCCCCGGCACTTCTCTTCGACCCTGTCTTCCGGCCACAGATCGACCTTGTTGAGCACCAGCCAGCGGGGCTTTTCGGCAAGCTCGCTGCTCCAGCGTGAAATCTCCGCCTGAATCTGACGTACATCCTCGGAAGGATCGTGGCCATCGGCCGGAGCGATGTCGACCAGATGCAAAAGCAGCCGGGTGCGGGCCAGGTGCTTGAGAAAATGAATGCCCAGTCCGGCGCCCTCGGCGGCTCCTTCCACCAGGCCCGGTATGTCGGCCACGACGAAGCTGCGCATTCGGTCCACCTTGACTACTCCCAGATTGGGATGCAGGGTGGTAAAGGGATAATCCGCCACCCTGGGACGGGCTGAAGAGATCTTGCGGATCAGACTGGATTTACCGGCGTTGGGCAATCCCAGCAGGCCGACGTCGGCGAGCAATTTCAGCTCCAATACGAGATGGCGTTGATCGCCCGGCGTTCCCTGCGTGGATTGGCGTGGGGTGCGATTGGTGCTGCTCTTGAAGTGGATGTTGCCCAGACCCCTGCGTCCCCCTTTGGCAACAAGCAGGGTTTGACCGGGTTCGGTCAGGTCTCCGATCAGTTCACCGGTGTCGGCATCATGGACCAGGGTGCCGACCGGGATCTTGATGTGGCAGTCCTGACCACGCTTGCCGGTCATCTGGCGCCCCATGCCGTTTTCGCCGCGGCCGGCACGGAAAATGCGCTGATGACGGAAATCCACCAGGGTGTTGAGACTTTCGCTGGCGACCAGATACACGTCGCCACCATCACCCCCGTCTCCGCCGTCGGGGCCGCCTTTGGGGATGTACTTTTCGCGCCGGAAACTGACGCAGCCGTTGCCGCCATCGCCGGCTTCCACGCGGATTTCTGCTTCGTCGACGAATTTCATGGGTTCAAAAAGAAAAAAGCCCCGTCAGTGACAGGGCCTGGAGTGCTTCCGATAGGGAAACCTGTCGTCACGCGGGAATGACGCTGACAAACTTGCGTTTCTTGGGCCCTTTGACCTGGAAGACCACCTGTCCGTCCTTGAGCGCAAACAAGGTGTAATCCTTGCCGCAGCCCACATTCTCGCCGGGGTGAAAATGGGTGCCGCGCTGGCGGACGATGATGTTGCCTGGTTTGACCGCCTGACCGCCGAAACGTTTCACGCCCAGACGCTTGGAGACCGAATCGCGGCCATTTCTACTGCTGCCGCCTGCTTTCTTGTGTGCCATGGATGATTCCTCCGCTCGTGTCAGGAAATGCCGGTGATTTCGACTTCAGTATAATACTGACGGTGTCCCTGGCGTTTCATGTGATGTTTACGCCGCTTGAACTTGAGGATGTTGATCTTTTTGTGTCGTCCGTGGGCAATCACCCGCGCAGTGACCTTGCCGCCTTCCACATAAGGCTGGCCTGTCTTGATGCCATCCTCGGAGCGAACCATGAGAACTTTGTCGAATTCCACCGTGCCGCCTTCGGTTGCCTTAATCTTTTCGATCTTGAGCTTGTCGCCTTCGCCGACCCGGTACTGTTTTCCACCTGTCTGTATAACCGCGTACATCGCTGTGTGCTCCCTCGATACCCGTCGAAACTTTCCAACGTAAACTCGCCATATTACATTTTAGATTTATGTTGGTCAACCTTAAGCCAGTGTTGTATCATTCGCCTGTTTGTAATCCTGTGATGACAGTTTTGCGCCCATGACGGTGACGGTTTCCCAATCCATAGCGAGTGATCCTGAACAAGGGTTTGAGCAGATCCGCGGCCTGGTAGAAGACCAGGTCAAATCGGTCGACCAGCTGATTCTGGACGAACTCAGTTCGGATGTGCTGCTGATCAATCAGATTGGCCGCTATATCGTCAATAGTGGCGGCAAGCGCCTGCGTCCCTTGCTTCATCTTCTGGCGACCAATGCCTTGGGATACCAGGGAGATCATCATATCATCCTGGCGGCGGTGATCGAATTCATCCATACCGCTACCCTGCTGCACGACGACGTCGTGGACGAGTCCGACCTCAGGCGCGGCCAGGACACTGCCAACGCCGTCTGGGGCAATGCCGCCAGTGTCCTGGTGGGGGATTATCTGTATTCCACCGCCTTCGAGATGATGGTGCGGCTGGAGAGTCTGCGGATCATGGAAGTGATGGCCAAGACGACGACGGCTATCGCCGAAGGGGAAGTGCTGCAACTACTCAACGTCAACAATCCTGCCACCACCGAAGACAAATATCTCGACGTGATCTGGCGCAAGACCGCGATTCTGTTCAGTGCCGCCACACAATTGGCCGCTGTGGTGGCTGGGAGCGGTCGGCCGATGGAAGAAAACCTTTCCAGGTACGGAATGCATCTGGGAGCGGCCTTCCAATTGATCGACGACGTGTTGGATTACAAGGCTGATCCGGAACAACTGGGCAAGAATCTGGGGGACGACCTGGCCGAGGGCAAGCCAACCCTGCCCTTGATCCATGCGATGCAGCAGGGAACCCCGGAACAGGCATCGGTGATTCGCAAAAGCATCGAGGAAGGCGACCGGAACGCCTTCACCGAGGTCTATAAAATCGTTGAATCCACTGATGCGATCGCGTACACTGAAGAGCGTGCCAGGGAGGAGGCGAGGAAAGCTATCGAGGCGCTGTTGCCCGTGGCCAAATCAAAATTCAAGGACGCCATGATGGCCCTGGCAGAATTCTCGGTACAAAGATCTTACTGATCCTTTTCCTTCGGGGTGTAGCTCAGCTTGGTAGAGCGCCGTCTTCGGGAGGCGGAAGTCGCTGGTTCAAATCCAGTCACCCCGACCAATATTCCCGCACAATGAAATACCATTTAAGGTAGAGCGGGGCGAAACCCAACGATCCCATGCCGCTTTTGGGGTTCACGTTGTTCACCCCAACCTACGTTTTGCCGGGACCATAACCCCCACCCCCCGGAGTCTCGAGCTGCAGAATATCTCCTGGTTCGACCTGAATCCGGGTGCAGCCGGGCAGTTCCAATGTCTCACCGTCACGGCGGATCAACGTGTTTCTGCCCGTTTTTCCAGGCCGGCCGCCAGCCAGGCCAAAGGGTGGATGGAGTCGGTGGCTGGAGAGGATCGCTGCGGTCATCGGTTCCAGGAAGCGCAACTGTCTGATCACGCCATTCCCGCCCAGGTGTTGGCCCACACCACCGCTATCTCTTCGGATGGCGAAGGTCTCGACGCGCACCGGAAAACGCATCTCCAGCACTTCCGGGTCGGTGATGCGGGAGTTGGTCATGTGGGTATGGACCGCATCGGCGCCGGCGAAGCCCGGGCCTGCCCCGGCGCCCCCGCAAAGGGTCTCATAATATTGGTGGCGGTCGTTGCCGAAGGTGAGGTTGTTCATGGTGCCCTGGGAGCCTGCCAGCACCCTCAGGGCACCGTAGATCGCATCGACGATGTGCTGAGAGGTCTCGACATTTCCGGCGACTACCGCGGCGGGATGTCTGGGATCGAGCATCGAGCCTGCTGGAATCACGATTTCCAGAGGTTCCAGGCACCCGGCGTTGAGGGGGATCTCATCGGCCACCAGGGTGCGGAACACGTACAGCACTGCTGCCTTGCACACTGCTGACGGGGCATTGAAATTATCCGGTTGCTGTGGCGAGGAGCCGCTGAAGTCGATCCTGGCGCGCCCGGCTTCGGCATCGATTCGGATGTCCACCACGATCTCGGCACCGCTGTCCAGGCGCTGGCGAAAATATCCGCTGCTCAATTGCTTAAGCGCCTGCTGGACTGCCCGGGCGGCGTTATCCTGGATATGCTTCATGTAGGCGAGGACGGTCTCGAGGCCCCAGTGCCCGATCATCTTCGCCAATTCCCGGCAGCCCCGTTGATTGGCGGCGATCTGGGCACTGAGATCGGCCAGGTTCTGTTCTGGATTGCGGGCGGGCAGAGGGCCTTGGGTCAGCCAGTGCCTGACTTCGTCCTCGAGAAACCGCCCGCCACAGACGATCTTGAGTCCGGCGCTCCAGATCCCTTCCTCGTCGATGTGGCGGCTGTCGGGGGGCATCGATCCCGGGGTGGTGCCGCCGATGTCGGCGTGATGACCGCGGGAGGCGACGAGGAAGCGCAGCCTGCTGCCGTCTTCGTTGAACACCGGCGTGACCACGGTGATGTCTGGCAGGTGGGTACCGCCGTGGTAGGGGGAGTTGCTGAGCCAGACCTCGCCCGGTTGCATCGACACCCGCTCCAGCAGGGCGCGCACGCATTCGCCCATCGAGCCCAGATGAACCGGAATGTGGGGGGCGTTGGCCACCAGATTGCCCCTTGAATCGAAAAGGGCGCAGGAGTAGTCCAGCCTTTCCTTGATGTTGACCGAATGGGCGGTGTTTTGCAGGGTGTAGCCCATTTGCTCTGCCACCGACTGGAACCGGCGATGAAATATCTCCAGCCTCACCGGGTCGGGAGCATCGGTGTTGTCCAGTGCATGTTTGGCGGAGGTGACCGTCGAAGCGCCCATCCCGGTTTTCTGGTGGCGGGTCAGGAGAAGGTGATCGTAAGCGTCGATCTCCCCATTCCAACCTGGATCGATCACGGTGGTGGAGGTGGGCTCGATGACCAGAGCCGGTCCTTCGAAGTGCTGGCCGGGTTCGAGAGACTGGCGCAGGTACAGCGGAACCTGACGCCACTGACCATCGTGGTAACAGGGCGCAGTGGTGTGGGGTCTGGGGATGGAAGTGGTCAGGGGAGCCGGGGTGGGAATCTCCTGTTCAGCTTGCCCGATGCCCTCCACCACCAGGACGTCGACGATCAGAGGCTTGCCCCGGTCGGCAAAGCCAAACTGGTTGCGGTGGCGTGCCTCGAATTCATCCCGCATGCTGGCGAGGTCGGTGAACGGGACGGCCAGCACGGTGTCGGTGCCGGCATAGCGAAGATGTAGCCGACGCGCCAATTCCATCCGTTCCTGTCCGATGTCCTGGGCGGCGAGATGGGCGTGGGTCCGCTGCTCCAGTTCGGCGAAGCAGCTCTCCAGGGTTTTCATGGGGATGTCATCGAGCGGCATCTCAAGCGCCCGTTCCTCGATATGGCGGAAATCGGCCAGGCCCATGCCATAGGCCGACAGCACCCCGGCGAAGGGATGCAGCAGAATCCTGGTGATGCCCAGGCTGGTGGCCACCCTGCACGCCAGCTGGCCTGCCGCGGCGCCGAAACAGCACAGGGCGTAGCATGACAGATCGTGGCCACGCTGGACCGAGATCCGTTTGATGGCGGCGGACATGTTCTCCACCGCGACCGCCAGGAAACCTTCCGCCACCTGTTCCGGCGCGCGGTGGTTGCCCGTGTGTTTGGCGATTTGCCCCGCCAGTTCGGCGAACGCACGCCTCGTCCCATCGAGATCCAGCGGCTGGTCGGCCTGGGGGCCGAACAGCCGGGGAAAGAATTCGCACTGGATCCTTCCCAGCATCAAATTGGCGTCGGTGACGGTCAGGGGACCGCCGCGGCGGTAGCTGAGGGGACCTGGCTCGGCACCCGCCGATTCCGGTCCCACCCGGACCCTGCCCTGGTCGAAACGGAGGATCGATCCGCCACCGGCGGCCACGGTATGAATGTCCAGCATCGGGGTCTGCAGGCGTACCCCTGCGACCTCGGTTTCCACACGCCTCTCCAGCTCGCCGGCATAATGCGCCACATCGGTGGAAGTGCCGCCCATGTCGAAGGTGACGATTCGGTCCAGCCCGGCTTGCCTGCCTACCTCCACCGCCGCCACCAGCCCTCCCGCAGGTCCGGACAGAATACTGTCCTTGCCCCGGAAATGTTCGGCCCGCGCCAGACCGCCGTGGGACTGCATGAACCAGAGGGGTATGTCGCCGTCGAGCCCATCCATCAGCTTTTGGGTATAGTGGCGAAGGCAGGGGGAGAGATAGGCGTCCACCACCGTGGTGTCGCCCCGGGCCACCATCCGGATCAACGGGCTGATCTGGTGAGACACCGAGATCTGGGAAAAGCCGATCTCCCGGGCCAGTGCCGCCAGTGCTTGTTCGTGGTCAGGGTGGCGGTAACCGTGGACCAGGATGATGGCGAGGGCGCAGATGCCGTCCTCGAAAGCGGCTTCCAGTTTTCTGCGTGTCTGTCCAAGATCCAGCGGTTTGACCACGTTGCCCTGAAAATCGATACGCTCCTGCACTTCGATCACCTGCTGATACAGGGGCTTGGGTTTTGCTATTTTCAGGGCAAAGATGTCTGGCCGGTTCTGATAACCTATCGCCAGTACGTCACCGAATCCTTCGGTGATAACCAGTGCGGTTGGTTCGCCCTTGCGTTCGAGCAGCGCGTTGGTGCCGACCGTGGTACCCAGGCGGATGCTTTCCACCTGATCGGCAGGAATCGGGGCTCCTTGGGGCAGTGCCAGCAGTTCGCGTATCCCCTGGAGTACGGCGTCGTCGTAGCGTCCGGAACTGACGGAAAGCAGTTTGTGGGCCACCAGAGTCCCATCGGGTCGTCTGGCGACGATATCGGTGAAAGTGCCGCCCCGGTCGATCCAGAACTGCCAGCGTTGTCCGGTCATGCTTCCAGGTTCATCTTTGCCTGCCCAACCTCTTCCGCCATTCCTGTCTGACCTGCCGTGGCAAACAATCCGTCCTCGATGACGGTT